>NZ_JACOPS010000003.1:0-295702 GCF_014288065.1 Ruminococcus intestinalis
TGCAATATACAACAATTCCGAATTGTACGGTTACGGCGGCAACGATACAATTTCCGGCTCTGGCGGAAATGATATTCTTGACGGCGGTGAAGGTAATGATTATCTTTACGGCGGCTACGGTGATGATACTTACATTTTCAACAAAGGCTACGGCACTGATGTAATCAATGATTATAACGGTCTTGATACGGTTAAATTCGGCGAAGGCATCAGTCCTGAGGATATTGCCTTCGTTAAAAACGGTAATAACCTTGAGATTTGCATCAAAGGCACTGACGATAAGGTTATCATCCAATATTATTTTAATAATGATAATTATTCCAACTTCAGATATTCCTTTTCTGACGGCACTACATGGGTTAAGGAAGATATTACCGCCATGCTCAGGGTAGTAAAGGGTACAGACGGCAATGACAGTCTTAATGTAATATACAACAATTCCGAATTGTACGGTTACGGCGGCAACGATACAATTTCCGGCTCTGGCGGAAATGATATTCTTGACGGCGGTGAAGGTAATGATTATCTTTACGGCGGCTACGGTGATGATACTTACATTTTCAACAAAGGCTACGGCACTGATGTAATCAATGATTATAACGGTCTTGATACGGTTAAATTCGGCGAAGGCATCAGTCCTGAGGATATTGCCTTCGTTAAAAACGGTAATAACCTTGAGATTTGCATCAAAGGCACTGACGATAAGGTTATCATCCAATATTATTTTAATAATGATAATTATTCCAACTTCAGATATTCCTTTTCTGACGGCACTGTTGCGACCATTAACAAAGAATCGCTTGCTTTTAAGTTTCCTGAACTTGACAACAGCTATACGTTTTCATCAGGTGACGGTCAAGTAAGTATCTCAGATTCAGAGGGAGAAGATGTTTTAGAAATAAATGCCGATATCCTCAATCTTATGTTCTCACAAAACGGGGATGACCTTGATATACAATTATATCAGACGGATGATAAATTTACTGTTAAAAATTGGTTTGCAGGTGAAAATAATCAGATTGAATCCATTATCGGCAATGACGGTTACGCTCTGACTAACAATCAGGTTCAACTTCTCATTGAAAATATGTCTGCCTTCACAAGCGAGAACAATATTTCGTGGGCTGAGGCTATAACACAGGATTCTTCAGCTGTACAAAGCGTGCTTAACCAAATTTGGATAAAGGGAAACTGATGGTTTAAAACGGAACGGAGAAGAGATATCGCAATTTCTAACCTGTCCGTTCTGTTTTCTGTATTCGAATTAACAACAGAAAGGAGAAAAATTTTTGAATTCTCAGTTAGACAGCGGACTTGCAAGTCTTATTATCTTGATGCGATTTAATAATATTAAAATTACGCAGCAGGAAATTGAGCATATTTCGGATTTACATACGTCAAAATTCGGTGATTTTGACATTATGAGCACAGCAAAATCATTTAAACTATCTGCAAAGTTTCGTAAGGTTAGCATTAAGGATTTAAGAGAGATAAACAGACCGGTTATAGTCAAAAATAACAACGGTGAATACTTTATAGTCGCAAAAATTCTCGAGGACAAAGTAATGATTCTATATCCCGATAAACGAAGTCCCGAAACCGTCGACATCGATGAATTTTCAAAGCTATGGACAGGAGTAGCAATTTTGCTTAAGAAAAAAGAAATCATTGATTCAGATGTAAAATTCGGTTTCAAGTGGTTTATTCCTACAATTCTTAAATTTAAAAAGCAGTTTATTCAGGTTTTTATCGCTGCTTTTACAATTCAGCTTCTGGGAATCCTCACGCCGATTATGACTCAGGCGGTTATAGATAAAGTGCTTGTAAACAACAGCATGTCTACTCTTGCTACAATAACAATAGGTATTGCGGTTGTTTATATTTATGAGCTTGTTCTTGGAATCGCTAAAAATTATGTATTCACTCATACAACAAACCGCATTGATGTAATTCTGAATTATCGGCTGTTTAAGCATTTATTTGCACTTCCGCTCAAGTATTTTGAATCAAGACGTGTCGGTGAAACTGTTGCGAGAGTGCGTGAACTGGACGGAATAAGAAATTTTCTTACAGGCACTCCACTTTCAACTGCAATAGATTTTATGTTCATAATTGTTTATATAGCAATTCTTTTCCTCTATAATACTACACTGAGCGTTATTGTAGTTGGCTCTATCCCTGTTTTTGCAGTGCTTTCTGCCATAATCACCCCTGTATTTAAAAAACGTCTCGATGAAAAGTTTAATGCAGGTGCAGAATCACAGTCTTTTCTTGTAGAATCAATAAACGGTGTTCAAACTGTTAAATCCTTTTCTCTGGAGGAAAGCTTTGAGAAAAAATGGGGCGATATTCAGGCTGACTACGTCAAAGCAAGCTACAAAACCTCAATGGTGTCTGCTAATTCAAACAGCATCGCACAGTTCATCCAAAAAATTTTTGAATTAATGATTCTGACTTTTGGTGCTGTTTTTGTTATGGACGGTACGCTAACGGTCGGTGCATTGGTAGCATTTAGAATGTTGTCCGGCAGAGTTACAGGCCCCGTATTAAGGCTTGTACAGCTTTGGCAGGAATATCAGCAGGCTTCGCTTTCAGTAAAACGTATCGGGGATATTTTTAATTCACCTACTGAAGCGGTTAATTCCACTAATCTTTCAAATCTCCCGAAAATCAAGGGCAATATTAAATTTGACAAAGTAAGATTCAGATATAAAATTGACAATCCTGAAGTAATAAAAGATGTTTCTTTTGAAATAAAGCAGGGAAGTATTATTGGTGTAGTAGGACGAAGCGGTTCGGGAAAAAGCACTATTTCAAAGCTTATTCAGCGTTTATACATACCTGAAAGCGGAAAAATTACAATTGATGATATAGATATTTCTATGGTTAACCCTCTGTGGTTAAGAACTCAGATAGGCGTCGTACTACAGGAGAATTATATGTTTTCGGGTACAGTAAGCGAGAATATTTCTATTCATATGCCATCTGCATCGGCTGAACAAATTATACAGGCAGCAAAAACCGTCGGTGCGCATGAGTTTATAACACAATTGCCCAATGGATATGATACGATCATCGGCGATAAGGGTATCGGATTATCCGGAGGACAAAAACAACGAATTGCTATAGCAAGGGCGATTCTTGCCAATCCAAGGATTTTAATATTCGATGAAGCAACTTCGGCTCTCGATTATGAGTCAGAAAGTATTATTCAGAAAAATCTGAAAAATATCTGTAAAGGGAGAACGGTAATAATCATTGCACATAGACTTTCAACGTTGAAATCAGCAGAAAAAATTATGGTTATTGATAATGGCACTCTGGTTGAATACGATACACATGAAAATCTTCTGAAAAACAAAGGCTTGTATTCATATTTATTTCATAAACAGCAGATGGGGGGAATAATGTATGTCTGACAATATTTCCGGATATATCTTAAGACATAGCAAAAAAAAGAATCGGGATTTAAAATATGACTTTATGCCTGACATTCTGGAAATTATTGAAAAGCCTGCACACAAGGCCGGAAAAATAATTATATTTGTTGTGTTTTTGACTTTAGTTTCTGTAATCATCTGGGCAGGATTTTCAAAGCTCGACGTGGTTGTAACTGCTCAGGGAAGTGTAATTCCTCAGGGAGGAACAGTTAATATAAAATCCCAATTCTCAGGTACTGTAAAAAATGTTTTAGTTGAAAAGGGTCAGTTTGTAAAACAAGGCGATACTTTGATTGAACTTGATTCACAGGAAAATGACATAGAAAAACCTGAAACTGAATGTCTTATAACCTCTCCGATTGACGGTTATATCAGCAGTATAGAAGTAAACCTTGAAGGAGACATGGTATATACAAGTGAAAATGTAGCAACAATAGTACCAAGCGATGTGCCCATGCAAATAGAATGCTATGTAAATAATAAAGATATTGCACAGATTAAACTGAATGACAAGGTAAATATAAAACTGGATGCATATCCTTATTCAGAATATGGAACAGTAAATGGTAGACTCATTTACATCAGCCCCGATGCAAGTGTAATTGAAGGCATTGGGAGTGTTTATGAAGTAACTGCGGAGATAGAAAACGATAGCGAAAGCATAAGATTAATCTCGGGAATGACCGGTAGCATTGAAATAATAACCGATACAAGAACTGTTCTGTCATATTTTTTAGAACCGATTCTCGACGGTTTTGAAAACAGTTTTAAAGAGAGCTAAAACGTCATAGTTGCAGAATTTTCTGCAACATAATATCTGTAAGTTAAGAGAATACAGAAAATTACTTCTGATTATGTGATGTAGTCCATTACAGCCGATGATGGTACAGGTTAGAAACTATTATTGGGCAAGAGCTAAAAAGTAGTATTTGTTATGGATGATAATTTTGCTATGACGATAGCAATAAATTACAGTATAGAAATTGTAACTTTAGCTTGCCCGGTATGTTTTATCAAATTATTACGCGTGTGATTAATGAAATGAAAATAATAGTTTTCAATAACAAATCGCTATATTATAAATTATTACAGATTAAGTCCCTTGATAAAAATAATGAGTAAAACATTCGGATAATATATTATAAAGATGAGTTTCTCAATTTATGTATAATTATTTTCCAAAATTTTCATCGCTGTTAACAAAGATAGACTATTTCCGTATATCTGCATAATACTGCTCAAATTCAACCTCTCCTGAAATCGCCCTATCTCTCAAACTCGACGCAAACCGTGACCATTTCTCAAATTCGGAAATGGTTATTTTCTTTTCCTTAATGGTTAGAAAATATGTTCAAAGTCTTGAAGATAAGCATTTTATCTCCACAGAGAAAACGGAAGTAATAACAAAAAACGGACGAAAACATAACGGTACTCTGCTCTATACTATCCGACCTATTAGAGAGGCTATTGACTATTTTCACAGTGAGCAACTGCGAAGAAACGCATGATTTCGAGGAAATAATTATAAGCAGGTTAAAGTGGGGCGTCTCCCCACGGAGTCACATCAGACGGCAGAGCCGACTGTTATGCGGTTTTGCAGTATGTCAAAAATCAGAATTTGAGGGGTCTATCAGAAATGAGCGAAAATAAAAGGAAATATGCCTATTGGATGAAACCATCAATGGTTGAAGAGATTACAGAAATGCTTGATACAGCAAATGCAACTTCAAAGAGTGACTTTGTTTGTCAGGCTGTTCAGTTTTACATTGGTTATCTTCATCAGAAGAAATGTATTGATTATCTCTCGCCAATCCTTGCTCAGACTATTAAAAGTGAAATCGAAAGTGTAGAAAAGAATGTTTCTGAAATGCTGTTCAAGATGGCTGTGGAACAGGCAAAGCTAAGTAATGTTGTTGCAGCTACCAACGAGATTGATAATCATTCATTGTCAGCACTCAATAATCTCTGTGCAGAAGAAGTTGCAAGAAACAACGGCATAATTACCTTTGAGGAAGCTTACGAATTTCAGCGGAGCTAAAAATGCCTAAGATTATTTTTACAAGCAGATATATAAAAAATCCTGCATCGTCAAACGCAGGCAAGCTGATAAAATATATGGGTACTCGCGAGGGAGTTGAAAAGCTGCCAAACGGTATCGATAACTCTCCTGCTACCAAGAAACAAAATGATTTAATATGTACTGCACTTAAAACCGTTCCTGAAGCTTGGGATTATCCCGAGATGAAGTCTTATCTTGAAAATAAAACTAAGGTTAATGCAACGGAGTTTCTCAACGAATTTCTTGAACGCAATGCTGACAGAATAGACGGTGTTAAAAAGTTAGTTTCATATTATGCCGAAAGACCGGGTGTTGAGAAGTTAGGGAAACATGGATTGTTTTCTCAAACTGATGACAAGATAAATCTTGATGAGGTAGCTGAAGAAGTTTCAAATCACAATGGAATTGTGTGGACTCATGTGATAAGTCTTAAAAGAGAAGATGCTGAAAGACTTGGCTACAACAATGCAAATGCGTGGAAAAGTCTTGTGAGGAGAAATGTTTTAGAAATTGCCAAGGCTCATAAAATAGAGCCAAGCGACTTGCAATGGTACGGAGCATTTCATAACACAACACATCATCCCCACATACATCTGCTTGTATATTCTAAATCAAGACAAGGCTATCTTACTAACAATGGCATTGAGAGTATGCGTAGTTCATTCGGTAATGATATATTCAGAAATGAGCAGTACAAGCTGTTCGAAATACAGGCAGAAATCCGTGACGAGCTTAAAAATGAGGCAAAGAATGTAATTGATGATTTAATTTCAAATATTGATTCAGATGTTTATGTTTCCGATAAAATGGTTGAACTGTTCAGAAAACTTGATGAACAGCTCAAAAGTTACAACGGCAGGTTGATGTATGGTTACCTTCCCAAATCAATCAAAGAAATCGTTAATAGTATTGTAGCCGAACTTGCAAATGATAAAAATCTTGCAAAGCTCTATTCAAGGTGGAATGAAATCAACAGAGAAAAACTGTCGCTGTATTACGATAACGAAAAACCTGATATACCGCTTGAAAATAACAAGAAATTCAGAAGTATCAAGAACTATATTTTGAAGTCGGTCAATTTATTATCCAAAGCAACTCCGACAATGGAAATTGATAAATCAAGTGTTGAGCAATCTGTTTCAGGAATAGTCCTTACGCTCGCAAAATTGATTGCAAACAGTTGCAAGCGTAAACGAGCAAAATTATTCGGTCAGGTTGACAGTAAACTCAAGTCTAAACTTGAAGAGAAAAAGCTTACTCACGGACTTAAAACCGACAGAACGGTTAATCAGAATGAAATAGAAAATGACGAGGAGCAGGGATTTACAATGTCAATGTAACCTCTCTGTTAAGCCGTGTGTCGCCCGTGTTGCGATTTTGTTGCAATCAGCAGGAAAGTAATCGAAATTTTAAATTTAAACCGACACGGGAGATTTTTGAGAGTTTAAAATTTGGTCTGGATATTCAGACTCATTTATGGTATGTTGTTGTACTTGAAAAGGAGGCTTGATATTATGTCAACAAGGAAATTACTTACAAACGGCAATGCTTTCAGGAGGACGGATAACCGTTGGGGCGGTGTTGTTTGGTATATGGATGAGCAAGGCGAACGGAAAAGGAAAAGCTTTTCGGGTACCACTAAAGCTGAGGTCAATAAGAAGATGACGGAATATATTGCAGCGTTTAATGACTCAATAATTGAGTCGCAGGAAACAAAGAAAAGGCTGAAAGACAGTATGCAGAACTGGCTTGAGGTATTCAAATTTCCTTCCGTTGAACGTACTACATATGACAGATACGAATGTACAGCGAAAAATCAAATCTATCCGTATATCGGAGATAAGGTAGTCGGAGATATCAAGTCGGCGGACATTAAAAAATTGCTCAATGACAAAATGAATGAGGGCTATGCCTACACTACGGTTAAGAAAGTTCATAATGTTCTGAATGAATATTTCCGCTATCTTACCCAGCAAGAGTACATTGACAGAAATCCTATGATAAGTGCGCCCATGATTAAGAAGAGCAACTTTCTGGCGGCGCAGGACAAAGAAAATCTTCCGACGAGCGAAACCATAACGATATTCACGCCGGAAGAGATTAAAATATTTAAAGATGAAGCGTTTAGTACATTCTCAAACGGCAAGAGAAAATATCAGCAAGCCGCAGCATATATTCTTATGCTGAATACCGGTTTGAGAACAGGCGAGGTGCTCGGACTTCTCAACAGCGACATTGACATTGAAAATCGTGTAATGCACCTTAACAGAGGAGTAAAGGAAATATCAAAGCGTGACGGAGTAACAGCAGAAAAAGGACGAGAGGTTAAGGTCGGCAAGCTGAAAAGTGCCACAAGCAAGAGAGATGTTCCGCTGAACGATACTGCAATAGAAATGATACTTGACCTGAGAAAAGAATTCTACTTTGGAGAAGACTCGCCGCTCATACCCGATGAAAACGGCAACTTCACCAGACCTGTCAACTTCCGCAAACGCTATTACAGAATCCTTAAAGCCGCAGGTATAGAAACCAAAGGCTTGCACTCACTCCGACACACCTTCGCCACCAACCTTGTAAACGGCATAAAGCAACCTGACGGTTCAATAAAATCATTAACACAAAGACAGGTAGCCGACTTGCTCGGACATACAACATCTGAAATTACGGAACTTTATTATGTGAAAAGAGATTTGACAAAGCTGAACAGAATAACTGATGGGTTTGAATTATAACTTAACATCAAAACAAAAACATCGGACTTGAATTCCACTTCAAATCCGATGTAAATTTTTGCTATGCTGTAAACAAAGAATAGAAAAAACATAGGACTAAGTTTGAAATTTTTCAATTCGTTTTTCAATGGCTTGCATGCGATATTGTGTTGGAGAAAGACCTGTTTTCTTTTTAAATGTTCTTGTGAAGTATGACTGGCTTGAAAAACCACATTTCTCCGATAATTCCTCAATAGATATATTGGTGAATTCAAGTATCTTTTTGCTAACACTAATACGCTTATCAATAACAAACTCATTAATTGTTTTTCCTGTTATATGTTTGAACTCAGTCATAAGGGTTGTGCGGTTGGTATTATACCAACGACATAAATCGTCAATTGTAAATTGTTTTTCAAGATTAAATTCAATAAAAGTAAGGATACAGTCAATTAATGTATCGCTTTCCTGATTTATTTCAAAAGCTTCTTTGTAGAGGTTTGCAGCATAGTCAAAAATTCTAATAACAGACATTCTTGCTCTACAAGACCACATATTATCAGGCTGTACTGAAAGCTGTTCTATAATGCTGTCAAAAAGGTATTCAACTTTGCTAAGTTCTTCTACATCAAAAGGAATTACACAATTGTAAAAGTTGTTTGTCTGATAAAACAAATCAAAACTCGGAAAATCAAAAAGCTTGCAATTAATTTCATAATCATAAGACAAAATACTTTCTACAGAGAGATTTCTGTTAATGAAATCCGGAGTAAATAGAATGGTTTTTATTTGCAAATGATTTGACTTTAAGATTGTAATCTTTTTGTCCGGATTAACACAAATTATTGCAGGGGCAGAAAGATAACACTTCTCGTTGTCAATTTCAAGAGTTGCTACGCCTTTTTTAACAAGGCATAAAGAAAAAAATCCTTCGTTGCTTTGAATTTTATCAAGACTGTATTCAATTGGTAAATATCGGTTTTCCCAGAAACGGCACTTTGTCATAAATCCTCTATTGCAGATAGTGCAAAAATAATTGATATAATTGAATTTGCAAACATAATGCTAAATTGTTATAATATAGCATATCATAGGCGAGGTTAACTGTCAATTATTGTGTATTAACAGAAAGGCATATTAGCGTAATATATATGCATTCTAAAGCCAATTCTCAAAAAATGAGAATTAATTCAGCAAGCACGATGTTTCCTCTCTGTTCCTGATTTGATATTATTTATTTATAAAACTTTAGGAGATGGATATATGACTATTAATGAAATAATAAAGCAACACCGCAAAAAGCTTGGCTTAACACAAAAGGAATTTGCCGATATGCTGTCTGTATCAGACAAGACTGTATCACGCTGGGAAATAGGAAATCAGGTTCCGGATGCATTGTTAATGCCTGATATTGCTAAAGTACTGAAAATAACAATAAACGAGCTATATGGAATAGAGGATAATTACACAAACACAAAAGAAAACACTACCTCTGAAGTTTCATATAAAATTAACAAGAGAGTTTTGTATGCATATAAGATTGGTATTATCCTTGGTTTAGTATTAGTGGTATTTGGTTCATTCTTTCTGGTCAGATGTGATTTAATAGATGAAAATAATGAATCCACTCGGCTCTTTGGACAGATAATGATGTTCTCGGGGTGTGGAATTTGCTTATTGTCAGAAATAGTCTATAAAATCGTTTATAGAAATGAAGGGAACACTATCATATATTTGTCGGAAGACATAGCATATAGCGGATTTACAGCAATAACTATAAGTGTTATTTTCCTGCTGATTATGCCATTGTTTTTAGCTTTAAGAATTGATTATTGGTATGAATTTTTTGTAGTAGTACCTGTTATTCTGTTTGAGATTATGATGTTGTATTACAAGCATTTACTTAAACAGGCAGGTGTAAAGGTTAGTAAAACAATCAGTGTGATATCAATTATTATAGGTTCCGTCTCGGTTGTGTTGCTTTTATCAATTTTTATTATATTCAGAATTGTAGATTTCAGCGATACATCCACGGTTTCAAAAATGCTGTACGAAATGCATTATGTAACGCTTTATGGAGTATCGGCAGTTGAGGCAAAGGTCAGATTATATAGTTTCCTGTTGCTGAGTTTGCCCCTCGTTTCAATGTTGATGATGAATTATATTGAACTTATCATCAAAAGAAAGTTGCTAAATATGTAGGAGTTTGAATAAAATGAAAAAAACAAAGAAGACGCTCTTGTTGATTGGCTTTATAGTTTGCAGTAGTCTGCTTTCAGCCTGCGGAGGATTGCATAGCAGTAATAAAATTTATGCCAAAAATCTCATTACCGGCAAAAGCCTTACCATACCGATTGATGTTTATAATTATGCTGATACAGGAAACTTTTCAAATTTCACAACGCACCTCAGCTTTTCAGAGTTACAAAAGGAGCTTGAGAGTGCCGACGCTGTTAATACAGCGATTAACATTTACCACACACTTTCTACCGGCTATATGAAACTTGAAACAACAAACGGTAATTTTTATGTCAAATACAATTCTTCAAATAACGGAGATTACAACTACTCGCTTTTTGCAGATGTCGGTAGAGCAGAAGAATTTGGGGAATACATTTACATACCATTTTATATGCTCGAAGAATTTTCAAATTCTGACTACCCTGCAAATGCTACTCCGTTTGAGGGGGAAGTGTATTATAAAGAATTTTATGATATTAATGATTTTGCGGAATACTACCGTGATAAAGAAATTTATGATGTTGAAAAGCTAAACGGTACAGCACTTCTTATTACCGATAAATCTACTGGTTATTTTTTTACCATTGAACTATTTGACGATGGAATATTTGTTTTAGATGAGAAGTAATTAAAAAAATAAAAACTGCTACGCTGTAAACAAAGAAAAGGCTTTGGAAAATTTATTTTTCTTCAAAGCCTTTAATAAAATATTGTTGATGATAATTGATGCTATTTTGATGATGTAACAGACGGACTTGTTGGAATTTTTGAGACCGTTTGAAAAGTTTGAAACATAATTTGAAGATCAAAAGTGGTATTTTAGACCACGCTCCGCCTGATTATTTATATAAAAAAACGGCTTAAACGCAGTGTTTAAGCCGTTTTTGCTTGGCAGGGGCAGAAGGACTTGAACCCTCGGCACGCGGTTTTGGAGACCGCTGCTCTACCAACTGAGCTATACCCCTATATCTGTTTAATTTTCAAGACAAGATGTATTATATCAAACTTTGTGTAATTTGTCAAGGAATTTTTGAAAAATAAATCATTTTAATGTTGTTAGACATAAAAACACATATTTAAACAAATATAATAACATTATTACACTTCATAAAGAAAATTTGGTCTTTGCTTAATGTACTGCAATAAAATATATTAAAATTCTTGCAGACAACTATATAGGGTTATTAAATTCAAAACTTGACAGCAACAGCTTTACACGCTTTGGTACAAAAGAACCTCGCCAAGTTAAATGATTTTGGCGAGGCTTTTATTAATCAATACTCTTAATTGTTTTTAATACCCATTTAAAATAAACACCGCAATTTACAAAAAGAAACTTATTATCTGTAACATCAATTGCAAGTTCTTCAATAGAATTTGCACGATAACCGTACATACCAAACTTAATGTCTGACAAACCTTCGCCTATCACCAAACGATTAAAGAAATTGTGTGTATCTTTATTTATATTGACAAGTTCTTTAATATAAGCTGTGGCTTTGCGAGTTTTTCCAAGCTTATAATATAAAGTTGACAAAGGCAATAAAAATTGCGTCGATTTTTGGCAGTCATACCTTTCAAACAACTTAACCGCTGATTTTTCATCTTCAAAATATGCGTAAATATGCATTAAAATAAATCTTGCACCTAAATTATCATCATTGTTCAAATCCAAAATTTCCAAGCAAGCATTTTTTGCCATACCGATTTTTCCGCAATCCAATAACAGCCGCATACGATTATAGAGCAATCTCATATAGGGTCGGGTTTCTGTTAACAGCCAAAAATCCCCTATATTTTCCTCTGTTAATAAATGTTGCTCAACAAGTTTCTGCTCGGCAGCCTTTTTTATCTTTTCAAACTTGTTAAGCAGCTTTATATGATCATATATTGAATTTTCTGCAATTATCACCTGTGCGTCAATATTATCAGGCTCAATCTTCAAAGCCTTTTTAGCATACTTTATTGCTTCTTGTTCGGTTTCGGCTTGAAAAGCCATATCTAAATAATAATATAAATCTTCTTCATCTGCCAAATCTTCATAGTCAATATTATTTTGCTTTATAAACTCATCTATTTTTTCTCTCATTTCTTTACCGGAAAGATTTTCTTTTTCTAAACTGTCGAAAAAATCATTTATTGTGTCACTCATAAAAATCAACTCCTTTTTTATCTTATCATACAATTAAATTATCATCAATACCATTTTAAAATAAATACCGCCCTGCAAAGCTTAATCACTCTGCAAGGCGGTGTAAATTTGTGAATTCTTAAATTGTTATTTTGCAAATCAAGTGTTTGCACCATCTATAATGCCTTTAACCGTATTAAAACTTGTACTGTAGCCGCCAAATACTTGTACCTGTATAATCGTTGTAGTAAGTTCTTAACAAGCCGTTTTGTAAAAGAGTTTGCGTTTAAAGTTGTAAAGCCTGCCGACAGCAAGATTTATTTTCAGACATACATTTAAAATTAAAAACTGAATTTCAACAACTGAATACTACCGCTTAAACGATAAAATCAACCGCATATAAAAAAACGGTTGATTTTATTTTTTATTATTGTAAACTAATAGCATAATATGTTGAGGAGGTAAAAATTTGAAAGTTGAATTAAAGATAGATAACAATTACAAAACTCCGTTATGCGTCATTTACACCGACCAAATAACCGAAGAGATAAAATCATACATAACTAAGCTTTCCTGTACTACACAAAATACTGTTACAGGTAAAAGCGGAGATAATGTTTCGATTATAAACCAAAATGACATTATTAACATTTATGCAAATAACGGTAAAGTTTTTGCGGTAACCGATCGAGGAAAATTTACGGTTACACAGCGTTTATACGAACTTGAAAACAGTCTTGACTATAATAAATTTGTAAGGATTTCAAAATCAGAAATTATAAATTTAGAAAAAGTCAGCAGATTTAATCTTAAAATTTCAGGTACTGTTTATGTTCTGTTTAAAAACGGAAAAAGCACGTATGTTTCAAGAAGATATGTATCAAAAATTAAAGAAAGATTGGGTGTATAAAATGAGTATTAAAAAACAGTTATTAATTCGTGGATTAATCGGAGCGGGAGTCGGATTTTTTATATGTTATTTTATAACAATAATCACATCCGTTATAATCGGAAACGGAGAATTTTACCCTGTTGTTCCGCAGGCAATTGAATTGTTTGGAACAGAATTAAATGCAGTAATAGCTCAAACAATTATAAGCATGATATACGGCGCAATTTTAAGCGGTACATCGGTCATATGGGCAATAGACAGGTGGAGTTTAATAAAGCAAACAATTACTCATTTACTAATTTATTCAACAGCTACATTTCCTGTTGCCTACTTTCTGTATTGGATGCCGCACAATGTAATTTCGATTTTGATTTATTACAGTGTTTTTATTACAATATATTTCTTTATATGGCTTATATCATATACCAAAACAAAAATTACAATAAAAAAAATAAACACCAAGCTATAAGCAAACAACGGCAGCCGGATTAAATTCCGATTGCCGTTGTTTTATTGAATATTAAGTTAAATTATTTAGCTGTATCGTTTGTTGAAGAAGCAAGCTCGCCGCCCTCGATTACAAGCTGATTCTCGTACTCCTTGCCGTATGTGTCAAGGAGTGTTGCCTCGTAATCTTTGTGGAAGAAGTTTTCTTTACCAAGTGCTTTAATTTCATCGTTAATCCAGTTAAGGAGTGTATCGTTACCCTTTGTTACGGCAGGAGCAATTGTATCTGCCGAACCGAGTTCAGGAATACCTACAACAAAGTCACTGTTCTGGTTTGCGTATGCGATAACCTCTGTATTGTCGTTTGCCCAAGCTGCGCCGCTGCCGTTTTCAAGAGCTGTCTTTGCCTGTGCATATGCGTCATACTTCTGAAGCTTGATGTTCGGATAGTTCTTTGTGAGGTAAGTTTCGGCAGTTGTACCTGAAATTACAATCATACTGTCGCTTTCGTTCCAATTGTCAAGGCTTGTTATTGTGTTGCTCTTCGGAGATACAACACCGAGTGAAACGCTCATATAAGGAAGTGCAAAGTCAACCTCTTCTTTTCTCTCGTCTGTAACTGTAAAGTTTGCAAGAATGAGGTCTACCTTACCTGTCTGGAGGTATTCGATTCTGTTTGCAGCCTCAGTTGAAACAAAGTTTACTTTTACGCCGAGGTCCTCGCCAAGTCGGTTTGCAAAGTAAACATCGTAGCCCTGATACTCGCCGTTTTCGTCAACATAACCGAATGGGTTTTTGTCGGAAAATACGCCGATATTGATTGTACCCGATGATTTGATTTCATCAAGTGTTCTAAAGCCGTTAGCGGTTGAATTGTCGTTTGAACTTGAGCAGCCTGCAAACACCGCTGTAACAACTAACACTGCAAGGATTGCAGAAATGATTTTTGTAATTCTTTTCATAATAATCTCTCCTCTTTCTTAAAGAAAATTTATTTTATTGAGTCAAACTCAAAAATATCAAGGAATTTTTTAGCTCTCTCGGTCTTTGGATTTGTGAAGAACTCTTCGGGTTTACCCTCTTCCACAATGTGACCGCCGTCAAAAAATACTATTCTGTCGGCAACCGCACGGGCAAACTGCATTTCGTGAGTTACAATAAGCATTGTTCTTCCCTGCTTTGCAAGTCCGAGCATTACATCAAGCACTTCCCTTACCATTTCGGGGTCAAGTGCGGCTGTAACCTCATCAAAAAGCAAAATGTCCGGGTGCATACACAAGGCTCTTACAATTGCAACTCTCTGTTTCTGACCGCCCGAAAGCTGTCGTGGATAGCTGTTGCTCTTTTCGCTTAATCCGACTTTTTCGAGCAGCTCTTCCGCCTCTTTTTTTACTTCCTCTTTATTTCTCTTCTGCACTTTTGTGGGGGCAAGTAAGATATTATCCATAACGGTAAGGTGTGGAAAAAGCTCGTAATTCTGAAACACCATACCGATTTTCTGGCGAATTTCCGCTATATTTTTGCTTTTGCGGTCGATTAACTCGCCCTCAAAAGAAATTGTGCCCTCCTGTATAGGTTCAAGACCGTTTATACATCGTAAAAAGGTACTCTTGCCACAGCCGCTCGGGCCGATAATTACCACAACTTCACCCTGACGGACTGTCATATTAATGCTTTGAAGTACGGTGTTATCATCGTAACGCTTTGTAAGGTTTTCTATTTTTAACAGTTCCTGCGACATTTCCTCAACTCCATTTCTTTTCAAGATGTTTTGCAACCATACTTATTGAGAAGCAAACTATAAAGTACATAATGAATACTACAAGGTACACACCGAACGCTGCGTTCGGGCTTGTGGCACGGTTTGCCTCAATAATCTGTTGTGCAACCTTTATAACCTCTACAACACCAATCATAAGGATAAGGCTTGTAGTCTTTATCATTCTTGTAACAAGGTTGATTGAAAGCGGCAATAGTCTGCGTACCGTCTGCGGAATTATTATATATAAATAGGTTTGTGCTTTGCTGAGTCCGAGCGCAAGACTGCTTTCCGACTGGTGTTTCGGAATACTGATAATTGAGCCTCGCACCAAGTCGCCCATCTCTGCCGTACCCCAAAGCGTAAACACTATTACCGAGGCAACCTCGCCCGAAAGGTTAATTCCCATAGTTCTTGTTGCACCGAAGAACACTATAAAAAGCAACACAAGCTGCGGCATTATTCTGATAATTTCAAGATAAATTTTTGTTATAACTTTTATTGCTTTGTTTGGTATAGTCATTACAATGCCAAGCAAAATGCCAAGCGGTATGCTAAGACCGACTGAAATAAGACTGATTTCAAGTGCAGTCCACAAGCCGCCCAAAAGGCGTATAAAGTTTGTTCCCTTAAAAAGAACATCAATCCCCAAATCCGGCATATCTCAGTTTCCTTTCCAGCACACTTCCAAGTATTGAAACAGGCAGTAGTATAATAAGATAGAACACAACAAGCATAAACAGACACTCTGTTGTTTTGTAGTAAAGACCGATTAAGTCCTTTGCAACAAACATAAGGTCCATAAGGCTTACTGCGCTGAATACACTTGTTTCTTTAAGCAAGAATATTACATTTGCCACAAACGGCGGTACACTTGTTGAAAAAGCCTGCGGCAGTATTACATATCTCATAATCTGCGGATGCTTCATACCAAGACTTAAAGCACTTTCGGTTTGAATTTTATCTACAGATTCAAGTCCGCTCCTGAAAGTTTCCGACATATAGCTTCCACCCAGGAAAGCAAGACCGATATAGCCTGCCATTTCAGAGCTTACCTGCACGCCAACCTTTGGCAGCGCATAGTAAATAAAAAACAACTGAATAAGCAGCGGAGTGTTACGGGATATTTCAATATATACCGTTGCAATCTGCCTTAGCACGGGCACTTTGTAATACTGAACCAATGAACAGAAAAGACCGATTATAATAGAAACGGCGATTCCGATAAGTCCGATTTTTAAAGTGAGCAAAGCTGCCTCTTGGTACAAAGGAAGATATTTAAAAATAAATTCCCAATTCATTTTTTCACCTTTTTCCTAATCTCTTAACATTTTATGCACAGAATAATAAAAAGCATTAAAAAAGACCGAAGAACATATGCACTCCGGTCAGTAAAACTTTATCTGGTCAAAACTTTTCGTCGGAGAGCATGGGAAATAAACACATACACATTGTGCACATGCAACAGCAACACATAGAGCTTTTTACATATGAAACAAGCTTTGTCATAAGGTTGCTCTCCTCTCTTGAAGTCCTATAAACCTAATAGGTTTTATATGTTCTGATAATACCATATTAATTGATAAAAGTCAATACATCTGCGCCAATCCGTTAAAAACTCATTGGAAATTCTTGTAATAAATATCTACGCCCAAGAGCCTGTCAAATTTGAATCCTGCGTTTTTAATCCTTCCGCCAAATTCAAATCCGAACTGTTTATGTAAATAAATGCTGTGCTCGTTCTCGCTTGTGATAAGCGAAACCACAGTCAAGAACCGATTATTCTTTTGCGCCTCTTGAAGTGCATACTCAATAAGTTGAGTGCCGATGTGCCTGTTTTGACAATCGTTTTTTACATATACCGAAAGCTCTGCTGTAATGTCGTATGCATCTCTTTTACTGTAGCGGGAAAGTGCAACATAACCGATTACATTGCCGTTTTCCTCATACACAGAGAGCAAATACTTGCCTGTATGCTCATTTAACATATCAACAAAGTATTTGTCATCTTTGGGATTTATGTCATAGGTTGCGGTAGTGTTTAAAACCGCATAATTGTAAATTTCTTTGACAGCCGGCAAATCAAGCACCGTGGCTTTTCTTATCATAATAAATTTTCCTTCTTAAATGCCTGTTCAAGGTCTGCAATAATATCTTCTGCATCTTCAATGCCGACGCTGAATCTGAAAAAGCCGTTGTGGAATTCTTCGGGATAAAGATACTGTCTTTCGTCATTTTCTCCGAGGAAAACGATAAGGCTTTCATCGTGACCGAGAGAAACTGCCGAAGTTATGACATTCAAATGGCTTACAAATCTGTTATATGTATCATGGTCAGCCTTGAGTCCGAACGAAAGCACACCGCCGAAACCGTTTGTCATCTGCTTTTTGGCAATATCGTGGTTCGGGTGGTCTTTAAGTCCCGGATAAGCCACAAAACTTACACCCTTTACAGTCTTTAAATATTTAGCGACTTTGAGTGCATTTTCATTGTGCTGTTTCATTCTAAGCGGTAAAGTAACCGCACCACGCATAATAAGCCAAGCATTGAACGGGCTGATTGTTGCACCGAGGTTAATCTGCGACTGTGCTCTGATGATGTCGAGGTATTCTTTTTTACCGATAATAGCACCGCCCATTGCGTCACCGTGACCGTTGATATATTTTGTAAGGCTTTCAATCGAAAAGTCTGCGCCAAGCTCAACAGGTCTTTGGTTGTACGGAGAAGCAAATGTATTGTCAACAGATAACAGCGCATTGTTTTCGTGCGCAATGTCTGCAATCGCCTTGATGTCCGAAATTGTAAGTGTGGGGTTGCCCGGAGTTTCTATATGAATAAGTTTTGTGTTCGGGCGGATTGCCTTTCTTACATTTTCGGGGTCGGAGGTATCAACAATTGTTGTTTCCACACCGAATTTATTGTTTAAAAGCTCGTTTAAAAGTCTGTAAACCGCAATATAAGTAACGCTTGAAAAAATTACATGGTCACCGCTTTTGAGTAAAGCAAAGAACAATCCCGACAAAGCGGCAACACCGCTTGCAAGTACCACGCAATCTTCGCCGCCCTCAAGAGAGGCAACTTTTTCCTGAAGATACTGCTGGTTTGAGCCTCCGTTTCTTGTATAAAGGTTTTTACCTGCACTGCTCCAGTTAAGGTCACTTGGGTCATAGGGCAATTCATAGCTGTTTGCCATAGTTATAGGCCTCTTAATTGCTCCTGTTTCGCCGTCAACACCGTTGCCTGTATGCACGGCTCTTGTCTGAAAGCCTAAATCTTTTACATTCTTTTCGCTCATATTATCACCCTTCTGATTTTAAATTTCCGCATTGTGTGCGGATATATAATAATATTACTTTAAAAAGCGGGAATTTTCCTAAAACTTAGTATTCCTACCGATAAAGTAGGTTTATTGTAACACCACCGTTTCCGTTTGTCAATAGATTTTAAAAATCTTTTTGAAAATAATGTAAATCGGATTTGTTTTTATGTTTGGAATATTTAAAACTATGGTTTAACAAATTGTTTCGACAAGCAATTATAAAAGTTTGGTCAACCTTTAAAAAGGCAAAACAAAAAGGGCGGAAAACCGCCCTTAAATTCTGAAAGAGTATAAATTATTTAACTTATTCAGCAAAACCTGACTCAACGAGAGCAACAAGACCGTCAACAGCCTCTGTTTCGTCTGAACCGTCAGCAATAACCTTGATGGTTGTACCGCCGATAATACCAAGTGACAATACGCCGAGAAGGCTCTTTGCATTAACTCGTCTTTCTTCCTTTTCTACCCATACAGTTGACTTGTATTCGTTAGCCTTCTGAATGAAAAATGTAGCTGGGCGAGCATGTAAGCCTGCCTTGTTCTGTACTAATACTTCCTTAACATACATTTTAAAATCCCTCTCTTGCCATATAATTTAACCCGTTTTGTAATCCGACTGCATTTTGCAATCTTTTAATAAATATTATAGTATTTTTTCAAAAAAAGGTCAATAAGTTAATTAATTTTTGGTTTAATACTCACTTACAACCAAAAATTTCGGTCTGTTGTTGTGCAACTTTACTAAAACTGAAATTAAATTATATTAAGTATTGCTAAATATTATTTTGCAGCACTAAATTATTGTTAATTCTTATTGCTGTTCTTTTATCTTTTCAAGCAAGTCCGGGCGCTTTGCACGGGTTACCTCAAGACTTTTTTCTTTCTGCCACTTTGCTATGTTTGCATGATGACCGCTCAAAAGCACTTCGGGCACTTCTTTGCCCCTCCATACCGACGGTTTTGTGTATTGAGGATACTCAAGCAAACCGTTAAAATGGCTTTCTTCGGTAAAACATTCATTATTTGAAAGTACACCCGGCACCATTCTTGAAAGTGCGTCCGTAAATACCATTGCAGGAAGTTCGCCGCCTGTAAGCACATAGTCGCCGATTGAAATTTCCTCGTCTATAAATTCATCAAGCAAACGCTGGTCAACACCCTCGTAATGACCGCACAATATGCAGACATTCTCAATCTCAGCTATTTCCTTAAGTCTTTGCTGCGTAAGAGTTTTTCCCTGCGGCGACATATAGACAAAATGCGGTCTTTTGCCGATTTTATCGCATATATCCTCAAAGCAAAGCGCTATAGGCTCGGCTTTCATCAACATTCCCATTCCGCCGCCGTACGGGGTATCGTCAACTCGTCTGTGCTTGTCAAAAGCATAGTCACGCAGTTGATGACAATGTATTTCAAGTGCACCGCTTTTTTGTGCTCTGCCGATTATACTGTCACCCAAAACAGGAGTAAACATCTCGGGGAATAAGGTTATTATATCAATCCTCATCGTCAAATATTCCTTTCATCGGGCGAATAAGAACATATCCGTCATCAACATTGGTTTCTGTAATAACCTCGTCAATAACGGGTGCAAGATATTTTTTGCCGTTGTCATCTGTTATCTCATAAACATCATTAGCACCTGTGCGCAAAACATCTGTAATTTTGCCGTAAACAGTTGCATTGTCGGCGTCTTTTACCTCAAGACCGAGCAAATCCTGAACAAAGTTTACACCCTCGTCAAGGACGATCTCCTCACGGTCGATATAAATTGTCTTGCCTCTCATTTTATCCGCCTGCTCAATTGTATCTATTCCGTCAACCTTGCAAAGCACAATATTTTTGTGAGGGCGTGACTTAACTTTTATGCTCTCTCTGCCCTGCTCGTCAAGATAAAGTTTTTTAAAGCAGCACAAAAATTCGGGACTGTCGCACCACGGGTCAATTCTTAATTCGCCTTTTATGCCGTGAGTGCCTACAATTTTTCCGCTGTCAAGAAATCTTTTTTTCATATATACACCATCCGTAATTTTTTCTTTCATTTGACTACATATTTTAACATAATTTTCGGCTGTGGGCAACTATTATATATGACTGTGCATACTGATAAATATTTCGCTTATAAGGTCAGCGATATATTCTTCGCTCTCTGCCATTCCGCCTCTTACCCACTTTTTTAAAATACTTGACGCACCGCTTTCGAGAAATGTAAACATATACTCAAGTTTGGTCTGCGGAATATCCTTTTTGCCAAATGCCGCACAATACTCTTTTTTTAGCTCCGCATACATTTCGTCAAGTAATTTAGTCTGGATATTGTTATTGAAAACCACTCTGTAAAAATCCGAATACTTCTTTACAAAGCGCACAATCCAAAGGAAATTCACCTTGCCGTTCTGCGTAAATTTAAAATTGTAATTCTTTAATTCTTCAACATAGCTGATTTCTATTTGAGAAATCATATCGTAAACATCGGCGAAATGGTGATAAAAGGTAACTCTGTTCACTCCCGCCTGCTTACAGAGAGAGGTTACTGTAATTTTGCTCAAAGGCATTTGCTCAAGCATATCAAAAAGTGTCTGCTTGAGTGCCTTTGTGGTATTTTTTACTCTTTTATCCATAAAATTTCACCTTAAATTTTTTTGAAAAAATAAACAAATTTTAATAATTTGTAAAATAATTTACATAAAAATTAAAATTAACTCTTGTATATTTGTGTAGAATATATTATACTATAAACATATAATTAAATCAAGGGAAACACTGTAAAAGCATACTGCGGATTTATTTTTTTGTAAAAACGAGCAATATGCGCCCTTTTCCCAAATTTCTTAAAGAAAAGAGGATATATAAATGGCTTTTAGTTTAAATGACAAAAGAACTCCGCTTGAACAGTTTTTGCAGGGCGAATCTGTTACAGCTTATGAATTTATGGGCTCTCATTTTGTAAACTGGGGCGACAGAGACGGCGTTGTGTTCAGAGTATGGGCACCAAACGCACTTTCCGTATCCGTTGTAGGTGATTTCAACGATTGGAACCCCGATGCAAACTATATGTATAAAATCGACAATTCAGGCGTATGGGAATTGTTTATTGAGGGTGTATGGGAATATGCTTGCTATAAATACTGCGTAGAAACTCCGTCAATGCAAAAGGTAATGAAAACCGACCCATATGCATTCCATTGCCAGACAAGACCTGATAACGCATCTCGTGTATATGAAATTCACGGTTATGAATGGAACGACAGCGAGTGGCTTGAGCACAAGAAAGCTCACCCGCACAAGAACGCTCCTATCAATGTATATGAAATGCACGCAGGTTCTTGGAGAAAATACGAGGACGGCAATGTATTCAGCTATAGAAAGCTCGCCGAGGAGCTTATTCCTTATGTAAAAGAAATGGGCTACACTCACATTGAGTTTATGCCTCTTACAGAATATCCGTTTGACGGTAGCTGGGGCTATCAGGTAACAGGTTACTTTGCGGCAACTTCCCGTTACGGTACTCCTAAAGACCTTATGTATTTTGTTGACAAATGTCATCAGGAAGGTATCGGCGTTATTCTTGACTGGGTACCTGCTCACTTCCCCAAGGACGAGCACGGTCTTGGCAGATTTGACGGTACAGGCTGTTATGAATACGAGGATTGGAGAATCGGCGAACACAAGGAATGGGGTACATATATCTTTAACTATGCCCGTTACGAAGTAGCAAGTTTCTTGCTTTCATCCGCAATGTTCTGGCTTGACCAATATCATATTGACGGCATCAGAGTTGACGCCGTTGCATCTATGCTCTACCTTGACTACAACCGTAAAGACGGCGAATGGCTTGCAAATATCTACGGCGGCAGAGAAAATCTTGTTGCTGTTGATTTCTTACAGAAGCTTAACACTGTTGTGCATATGTTCCACCCGGAAGCTATGATGATTGCCGAAGAGAGCACAGCATGGCCGAATGTTACCGGTTTCCCGCCAAAGGATATGGGACTTGGATTTGACTACAAGTGGAATATGGGTTGGATGAACGATATGCTCTCATACATCAGCCTTGACCCGCTTTACAGAAATTATCACCACGATACTCTTACATTCAGTATGGTTTACGCATTCAGCGAAAGCTTTATGCTCCCTATCTCTCATGATGAAGTTGTTTACGGCAAAGGCTCGCTTATCAACAAAATGCCGGGTCTGTATGACAACAAGTTTGCGGGCGTAAGAGGATTCCTTGCTTATATGCTTGCTCATCCCGGTAAAAAACTTATGTTTATGGGCAGTGAGCTCGGACAGTTTGACGAGTGGAATTCTACCGAACAGCTCCAGTGGAACTTGCTCGGCTACGAAAAGCACCGTCAGCTTAATCACTTCTTTGCTACAGCAAATAAATTCTATTGCGATACACCTGCAATGCACGAAAACGACTACGACTGGAACGGTTTTCAGTGGATTGCGCTCGACGATTACAAGCATAGCATTATTTCTTTCAGAAGAATTGCTTATGACGGAAGCGAAGTTATTGTTGTATGTAACTTCCAGCCAATGCTCCGTGAGAACTACAAAATCGGTGTTCCGAAGTTTGGTATCTATAAAGAAGTTCTCAACTCCGAGGCAGAGGAATTCGGCGGTTGCGGTATCGTAAACGAGGGCGAATTAAAGGCACAGGATGCAGCCGATCACGATCTTCCGTACTCAATCAACATTACGCTTGCACCGCTTTCTGTAATCTACATTGAGCTTGACAAGGAACTTCCTGCACCCGAAAAGCCAAAGAAGGAAAAGACTACAAACCGCAAGGCTGCCGCTCTTAAGAAAGCAAAGGCTGAAAAAGCCGCAAAAGCTGAAAGCAAGGCAGAAGAAAAAACCGATGAAAAGCCTGTAGTCGAAGAAAAGGAAGAAACTAAGGAAACTAAAGCTGAAGAAAAAATTGAAACAGTTGAAGAATAACAACTGATTAGGTGAATTTTTCAGTTTTTAAATTAATTTTATATTAAGGTCATTTTTGTCCGACCTCTTTATAATCTGAAATGCAGACAGGGTTCTTCCCTATCTGCATTTCTTTTTTGGCTTTTTATCAAAAGTTAGGATAAATTATGGTTTGGCGGAGTGTCGGTCGGGCATTGAAATTTAGCTAACGCTAAATTATCCTCCCAAAAACAAAAAAAGTTTACTCAATTTTTCAAAAATTGCGGGTTTGGGCAGCGCCCATAAAATCTTCCGATATAACAATTTATCAGGCGCAAACAGCAGGCTGTTTGGCTATCCTTAGATTGCATAAACGGAAAGTATTTGTGGGCTTTGCCCACAACCCACGACCTTTGAAAAGGTCGACCAAACTTTTATAATTGATTGGCAAATCAATTTGCTAAACCATAATTTATTATTGTTGCCCAGATATTCAGAATAGTACCTTTTAATTTTGTGCAAAAAATGATGATAAAATCTCTCTTATTGCAGCCGCTTTTGAAAGAGTGCATTTGACTGCGTATTTTTCAATTTGAGAATTTAATTCATCATCAACCCTAACTTTTATATCATGAGTAAGATTTTCACTCGGTCTACCCATTTTGGGGTTATCTGTTTTTTTAATATAAGCCGTAAATATAACTTCCTTTCTCTTGATATTAAATATAAGGCTCTGATTTAATCGTCAGAGCTTGTTCTTTTTGCCTCGGCAATTACTTCATCAATTAACTCTTTTGCTTTATCAATATTATCACTGTCAAGCAACGCTTTGATAGATAGCAATAAAGTAAGTATCTCAAGTCTTGTCATATCTTCTTTCATTTTAATCTCCTTTCTGACGCTTGCAGTCTATTCGTCTTTGTTCACCTCTATTGAGTGTAATTATATCATGTTCTTTCAGAACTCAAAAGTCAAGCGTTTTTTTAAATTTATTGCAATGCATTTTTTCTGTAGTACACTGTTTTTACTTGTATTTCTGTGTATCACGATATAAAAACAACCGCATTAAAAAGCTGAAAAACAGTTTTCTAATGCGGTTTTTGCTTGGTGCGCCAACAGGGACTCGAACCCCGGACCGACCGGTTATGAGCCGGTAGCTCTAACCAACTGAGCTATTGGCGCGTATTTATTTTACGCAAGTGATATTATATCATATTATATCTGTATTGTCAATCTTTTCATTTAATTTTATAAGAATTTTTGTTTCTGTATTATTCAAAAAGTATATAAAAGCACTGCTTTTTACAACAAATTTATTGAAATTCCTACATATTCGTGGTACAATATATATGATAGTATTATTTTTACTTATAATTCTTATAATTTTATATTCCTCGTTCGGGAATTTTATTAATTCAATTGGAGGTAACGGCTATGGCAGTTATTAAAGCATTCAAAGGTATGAGATACAACACCGCAAAGGCAGGCGAAATTTCCTCTCTTTGCTGTCCTCCGTACGACATAATCAGCGAGCAAGAAAGACTTGCTTTTATTAAAGAAAACGAATACAACATTATTCGTCTTGAATTGCCAAAAGAGGGTGAAAATCCTTACGCTTGCGCAAGCGATATTTTAAAAATGTGGCAGGATAAAGGCATTTTGAAAATTGAAGATAAGCCTGCTATCTATATTTACGAGGAAGAATTTTCCGTTGGAAACACACGCAAAAGCATAAAGGGCATTATTGCGAGAGTTCAGCTTGAAGAATTTTCAAAAGGCATTATCTTACCGCACGAATTTACCCTTTCAAAGGCTAAAGAAGACCGTTTAAATCTTATGAAAGCAACAAACTGCAATTTCAGTCAGATTTACGCTCTCTATATGGACGAAAAACATACAACTCTCGCTACCATTGATGAGCAGTCAAAGGCAAAAGCCGACCTTGAATTTACAGACAAAACAGGTGTTACACATCGCCTTTGGATTGAAACCGACGAAGAAATCATTGCGAAGCTTGTTGCCGATTTTGCAGACAGAAAACTATATATTGCCGACGGTCACCACAGATACGAAACCGCTCTCAATTACAGAAATTATTGCAGAGAAAACGGCATTTCAAAGCCGGGCGATCCGCAGGACTTCCAGATGATTTACCTCGTAGATATGGAGCATCCGGGACTTGTGGTATTCCCTACCCACCGCCTTGTGAGAGATTTACCGAACTTTGACAAAGAGGCGGTACTCGAAAAGAGCTCCGAATTCTTCTACATAGACGAAAAAGAAGGCACGGACACCATGGAGGAAGATTTGAAAAAACTCTATGACGAGGGCAAAAAAGCATTCGGTTTCTATTGCGGCAAGGGCGAATGGTTCTTGCTGACACTCAAAAATATCGACTTTATGAGCCAAATGCTCCCCAATGTAAGCAAGGCGTCACAGTCGCTTGATGTTTCTGTTCTCCATACACTTATTCTTGAAAAAATCTTTGGAATTGACAAGGAAAATATGGCAAAACAGATTAACCTTACATACACAAAATTCTTTACAGAGGCAATTGACGGAGTTGACAAAGGCGAGTTCCAATGCTCATTTGTACTCAACCCTACAAGAGTTACCGAAATTCGTGATGTTGCCGCCGCAGGAGAAAAAATGCCGCAGAAATCCACATATTTCTATCCAAAAATGATTACAGGTATGGTAATGAACAATCTTGGAGTTGATTAATATGAAAGACTATGAAATCCGCAGAAAAGACAGAGCAGTTGACGAAAATGCCGCCTTAGAAATTCTGAAATCGGGTAGCTTCGGTGTGCTTTCTACCATCGGCGCAGACGGCTATCCGTACGGCGTACCCGTAAACTACGCTTACGATGACGGCAAAATCTACTTTCACTGTGCCAAAAATGTCGGTCACAAACAGGATAACCTAAGATTTTCGGGCAAAGTTTCGTTTACTGTCGTTACAAAATCAGATGTTATTTCCGAAAAATTCACAACAGGTTATGAAAGTGCCATTGCCTTTGGTTATGCGTCAAAAACGGTTACCGAAAAAGAAAAAGCACTGCGGCTTCTGGTGCAAAAATACTCTCCCGAATTTGCGGAAGACGGTGAAAACCATATAAAAAGCGCATTTGAACGCACAGATGTTTTTGTGATAGAAATTGAAAAACTTACCGCAAAAGCTAATAAAAAGACGGTTTAATAAAATTTAGGTCAAGCCTTTTTAAAGGCTTGCGGGGTTTGGGCAGCGCCCATAATATCTAATTTATCAGGCGCAAACAGTCACGCTGTTTGCGTGCTTGCACTTAGTTTGAAAAAACAGGCGACAGCCATTAAAACAGAATTATTTATTTTTGAAAAGGTTGACCAAACTTTTATAATTGATTGGCGAAGCATTCTTCTAAACAATAATCTTTTACTCTCAACTCAACAAAAATTAACAGACAGCAAAAATCCCTGTTCAGCGCTGAACAGGGATTTTTTATATGGGGATGTTGTAAGCTTATTAAATATCGTAACATTTCCACTGACAATTTTTGCAGACTTCACTAAGTTTTCCTTGTGAAATTATCCTGCTTTTTGCCATATCTTTAAGCGCAAGCCACTCGATTTCGTCACCGATTTTTAAATTATATTCTTTCAGACAAGCATTGTCAAAACTTGCCACTTTATCATTATCGGCACAAAGCTGTGATTTATTATTCGGGCATTTACTGCAAAGAACATCATTACAACTGCCCGTTAAGGTAATCAGCGGATTTTCTTTATTCAGATATTCAATTACATTTGTCATATTCTGCACAAAATCACTGCTGTAGCCTTTTCCTACGAAAAATTGTATGCAAAGGCTGTGGTGCGGTCGCAGATTAAAGCTTGATAACTTTGTCAAGACGATTTACCAATACAGCTGAAAATGCAATTTTGAGTGCGTCAGCAATAAGATAAGGAACTACGCACAGTAAAAGTGACTCAACAAGTCCCATTTTCATTTGGAACATAAACCATACTGTGCCGAATGCATAACAAACAGCAAGGCCCAAAATCATAGAAACAATTTCAACCCAAAGTTTTTTGCCGAGTTTTTCTGTCATAAGACCTACAATTAAAGCTGTAAAAATAAAGCCGATAATATATCCGCCTGTCGGTCCGAAAAGTACACCTATACCTCCGCTGAAACCTGCAAACACAGGAACACCGGCAAGACCGAGAAGTACATAAACTATAACACTGAGTGTACCTCTTTTCCAACCGAGTAATGACGCTGCAATAAATACACCGAGAGTTTGAAGTGTAAACGGAACTTCTCCGAACGGAATCTGAATTTGCGCACAAACTGTCATTACAGCGGCAAAGAGTGCCACAAATACTAAATCAAGCAAAGCGGCTTTGCTTTTTGATGTTGCCTTTGATTTTACCTCTAACATTGTTCTTTCTCCTTATCGTCAACCTATTTGGTTTATTAAGTTGACAATATTATAACTCGGTTTTGCCGAATTGTCAACCTGCAATTGAATTTTGGTTGACAATTCACAAAATCATATATTTTATATAATAACAGTTGTTTAAATGAGGTTTTCTTTCTTAAGATATTCTTCAAGAATATCTGCCGCATACTTGCAAAGTTCGGGGCAAGGGCGCTTTTTATAGTATTCGTTGGTGCGTTCTGACGGCACATAACTTTCCTTATTGTTTTTCTGAAAACCTAAAAGTTCTCTGCAAATAATAGAGCCGTTGTCTTCTTTAAACTTTGCGGCAAGCTCCTGAACCGATTTATAAACATTTTTCTTTGTGGTATTGTCTTTAGAATTGTCATTACCCATTGCAAGACCTATCACCATAAACATACCTGTAACAGTACCGCAAACTTCTCTCATTCTGCCCATACCTCCGCCGAACGGTTCGGAAATTTTTAATGCCGTTTCTTTTTCAAGTCCAAAATCCTCGCAAAATGCAAGCAAAACCGCTTGAGAACAATTGTAACCGTTCATAAAATTTTGCTTTGCAATATCTCCCTTAGACATACAAATCATTCCTTTTCATTATAATGTAATTTTATTTTAACACCGACTTATAATAATGTCAAAATTTTCATACCTTGTCCGTTACAATTATGAAAGTTTGGTCGCCCCTTTCAAAAGTTGTGGGTGTGGGCAAAGCCAACGATACTGTCTGCTAACAAAATTTTTCTGTAGCCGAACAGCCTGCTGTTCGGCGGCTTGAACGAAACGGCAAAAAATTATTAATTGCGAACGCAAACAACCGTACAGTTTTTTACACTGTACGGCTGTTTGCAAGGGGTTTAGATAAGGAAATGGGTATGAGTGGAACGGATGCTTTCGCACCCTCTTGTTAGTAAATTTAAGCGGATTTATTATCGCTTGCGGTTTTTTTGGGAATTTTAATTGTGTATTCGATATAGTTGTTGTTTTCACTTTTGACTGCTTTGGCATCAATACCTGCAAGGCGCATTGTATCTACCGCTTTGTTGATGGTGTTTACAAAAATTCGCACATCTTTTATCACCGCTTTACTGCTTCCCATACTTTTAATATGCTTTGGGCAGTCATTCAAAACTTCGCCTACAAGATTGTCGGTCTGTTGAGTGTTAAGATTAAGAGCTATTACCTTGCTTAGGACTTCTCGCCTTTTGCCCTCGTCTTCTATTCGGAGTAATGCCCTGGCATGGCGCTCCGTAAGACCTGCCGAAATAATAAGCTCCTGTTCTTCGTATGTAAGCCTCAAAAGTCGGAGTTTGTTGGCTATGGTAGATTGAGTTTTGCCAAGCCTTTGAGCCGCCTCTTCCTGAGTAAGTCCGAATCTTCGTATAAGTCTTGAAATCCCGCGAGCTTCCTCGAACACGCCGAGGTCGCTACGCTGTAGATTTTCAAGGAGAGCAAAGATCGCAGACTCTTTGTCAGAACACTTAACGATTATGCACGGCACTTTTTTAAGTCCTGCCATAACCGACGCACGAAGACGGCGTTCACCGGCAATCAGCTCATATTCACTTTGACTTGCCCTTCTGACAGTCAGCGGCTGCAAGATACCGTTTTCTGTTATGGACTGCGATAATGATGTAAGAGAGGCTTCGTCAAATTGTTTTCGAGGCTGAGCCTTGTTAGGTCGTATTCTTATTATTGGTATTTCAGTGATTTTGTTATCATTGTTAAATAAAAAAGTCAACCTTACCATCCCGTGTCTTTTAAGCATCAGGGGTTTGTCCCTGTGACATTATAATATCACATTACCAAAAAATGGTATGTCGAATTGTGTAGGCATAATTAATTTTGTTTTACAATATTGCGTTGATTTTACCGTTTTGTTGTCAAAGTATTTGGTTTTCTTTCTTATAATTAATAAATTTTTTTAATCAGTGATTACCGATTATTTTTGTTGATATAATCGAGTATAAAATATTACAACACATTACTGTAAAAGCCTACTGCTTTGCCCAGAATACGGACTTTGTTCATCTCATCTTTTTGATAATAAAGCGATTTGAAGGTAGGATTTTCGGGTCTGAGTTCTATGCTGAATTCTGTTTTATATACACGCTTTAAAGTAGCCTCATCGTCAATGAGTACCGCTGCTATCTCTCCGTTTTCTACCTCCGGCTGTTCCCTTATAAATACTATATCTCCGTCAAATATGCGAGCATTAATCATACTATCGCCTTTACATCTTAGTGCAAATGTACCTTTGGTTTTTTCAGGCATATTTATATAGTCTTCAATGTTCTCCTGCGCAAGTATAGGCTCACCGCAGGCAATTGTACCAACTAAAGGTACTTTTACCATTTCCGGCATAGATTCAATATTTTTTACATTGCTTAAATCATATTCCGCCCACCCCATTATATAAGACGGAGATGTAGATAAACAGTCGGCTATCAATTCTATTTTATCAAACGGTATATTGGTTATTATATTATTTTCGTATTTATATAATGTTTGTTTACTTATTTTGCAGGCATTTGCAAGCTCCGTTTGAGAAATCGCATTTTGTTGTCTGATTTTTTTTATACGCTCACCAACAGTCATAATATCACCTTTTTGTGTTTAAATTAATCATTTCCATAATTATATAGCCGCAAAAGTAACTTGTCAAGAAAAAATCTTATGCAACACTGTTTAAAATATCTTGACAAGTTACAAAACGCTTGCTATAATAAAAGTAACTTGAAAAGTTACGAGATAATTATAATACTTTATTCAGATAATTTAAATAAATTATCTGCTAATTTTTTGAAAGCAAAGTAACTTTTAAAGTTATACAATAATCTATTTGGAGGTATAAATATGACTAACAACAATCTTGAAAATTACGAAAAGCACTGCAATGTAGGAACTGTAAACTCAGTAACTGACTTGCTGACTTACATTGACAGTGACACACTTTACACGGGAGAAATAGGAAACGGCGAAAATAACAAAATTTCGTTCATTATGACAATCGTTAATAACATACGCTTTATTCTGACATCCGACGGTACTCTTTGCAAGTATAACGATTTGACTTCTACAAAAGCTGTAACATTTTCATACTCATCGTATTTCTCAATTCCACAGTTCTACGGAGCTGTAGGTGACGGCGTAAACGACGATACCGACGCACTGCAAAAAGCAATAAAAGAAAATAAGGTAGTATATATTCCCGCAGGTATTTATAAAGTCGGTAAATTAACAATTGAAAAATCTAACCTTAAAATCTTTGGTGCGGGTATTAACAAAACCATAATCAAACACAATGATGATAAAGACAGTGAAACGAATGAATATAAATATAAAAATGACGATTGTATAATTCATATCACCGGTTCATCAAACTGCACTCTAAGCTCTTTTTCGGTTAAGGGTAAAATTTCAGAAGATGATTACAAATATCACGGTATTAAAATAAGCAACAGTAATTCTTCCGATAACACAATTGAAAACATCAATGTTTCCAATTGCCCTTTGTCCGGAATAAAATTGGAAACTACATGTATCGGCTGTCATCTTTCTAATATTCGTACATACGAAAACGGCGAGTGCGGTTTGTACAACGGAGGATACGGAAATAAAATTGTAAATCTTGATACACATCAGAACCGCAAACACGGTATTAAAATTAATATTGGCGGCTTTAACGGCACAAATATAAAATCATGGGGTAACAGAGGCGACGGTGTAAATATGGATAATACTTTAAGTAATGCCTCTTGTATTAATTTAAGTAATGTGTCTGTACAGCAAAACGGCAGACACGGACTTATGATGACTAATTGCAAAAGTTGTGTAATTACAGGTTTTCAAAGCCTTGCCAATAACTTTATTTCAGGTTCAAGACTTAAAAACGGAGAAAAGCCGTTAAATAATGCCGCCGGTATTCTTTTAACTGATAATAATCACAACAATTATATTCAAGGCAATATAACAAGCTGCTATGATTATTGGAACTCATTTGAAGAGAGTTCTATCAGAATTGCCGGCAAAAACAACATTAACAATATTATTGATGTATCTGTTTGTGATTCTCTCAAAGGTCCGGATATGTACAATGTTTGTTTTTTGCCGTATGTTTATACATATACAGACAAAAACAAAGAAAATAAAGAAGATAAATTTTTCAATTATACAAATTTAAACGAGTATAACACTCTTAAGCAGAAATATGACAATCCGCTTAATATAATTAAAATTAACGGCGAAACAGTAACAGATAAATCTATGACTGACATAAAAATGATTTCTCCTGTCATCAACAGCTATATGAAAAACAGCGATGGGTTAAATTACCTTACAGTAACAGATAATCTCTCCGAAAATCCGGATATTTTAAAACTTAATCTTAACGATTATTCGGAATTACCGACATATACCGTTGACGACCTAAAAGATATCAATAACATAGATTTTGCAAAAGTTGCTTACAGACGAGGCTACAAAATTAATTTAAAAAATAATACAAATGAAGTATTATATCTGAAACTTACCGCAAAAGTAAGTGAATACAAAGCATTCGGAATCTTCCCTGCCGTACAGGTTTCTTATAAAAACGAAGCGGGCAAACTTGTTTACGAATATTTAGATTCATCGTTGGACTACGGTAAAACGAATATAATCTTTAACACAAGCTATATTACAAAAAATATTGCTTTTGACATAAGCAAATATAAGGATAAGGATATAACCGTATATCCGCTACTTTACATAACAAAGCTATCGGCTACCAATATATCCGGTAATGCCATTCAGAACACCGCTGCTATCGACATCAAGGAGTTTAGTTATAAACTTTGTTAAGGAGGCATAAATACGACAAAAATATCTTGTGTTGACATTTCTGAATTTCAGAAAGATATTAATTTCAACAAAATGAAAAATGACGGTATAAAAGCAGTCATTATAAGGACAGGCTATGGCAGAGAATCAAGTCAGAAAGACAGTATGTTTGAAAGCCATTACAAAAACGCAAAAAGTGAAAATATGATGATTCTTGAGTGCATTAACAACAAATCTCTTGATATGCCGATTTATTATGATTTGGAAGATAATTCGCAAGTTAAACTCGGCAAAACAAAACTTACAGAGATTACAGAACTATTTTGTGAAACAATCAAAAAAAGCGGTTACAATATTAATGATTACAAAGACGGTTATGCAGGTGACGGCAGTAAAATTGATGCAATTAAAGTATATTACACAACTCCTGAAAATGTTGCAAACAGTATCGGCAAGTATCTTGTTGCAAAATACCGTGTATCAGAAATTAACAAAGAGTATTTTGATTGGCAGCACGATATTCAAACATCAAACGGACAAGACGGCTATGCAGGTGCATATGACTGTTACATAGACAGATTACAGCTTATTCTGTCTTAATTGGCGGTGTTAATATGGCAACGGAAATTATTACATCGCTCATTGTTGCTTGCGGCAGTATTATTTGTCAGCTAATTATCAATGTTTCAAATCGAAAAAAGCAAGAGAGCGAAAATGAAAAAACAAAATCGCTTATTGTTTATCGTATAGATAAACTTGAGCAAAAGCAAGATAAATACAATCATTTGCAAGAGCGAGTGTTTAATCTTGAAAAAAATTCAGCCGTTACAGTTGAAGAAATCAAAGTTGCAAATCACAGAATTGCAGACCTTGAGAAAAAATAATGAGGTAATAATATGAAAAAAATTACAAATTGGAAATTGTGGGCAAAATGTGCAGGCATAAGAGCAGTAAAAACCGTTGCTCAAACAGCAATTTCGGTTATCGGTGTATCTGCCGTGTTAAGCGATGTGAATTGGGTTGCGGTCGCCTCGGCAAGTGTACTTTCGGGAGTTCTTTCGCTGTTGACAAGTGTTGCAGGTTTGCCGGAAATATCAGAAGAATAAGAATACATAAGATTAGCCCCTCGACTACCGTTTGGTATTTGAGGGGGCTTTTATTTTATTCGCAAAGCTCATCAAATGTAATATCTTTTATATTATAGTAAAAAGCTCCAGGATACAAGCCGTATTCTGGAGTTTTTACTTGCCTAACATTTGCCTAACATTTTTAGAATTTTATATGATTTTTAACGGGTTTTTGCGGTGATTTTCAAAAACAATAAACCGCACTAAAGAGCCTGAAAATGGCTTAATAGTGCGGTTTTTCTATGGTGCGGATGTTCATATAGGATTTGGCGAAATACAGTTTTACCGATAGTCGAACATCATATTCAAACAATAATCCGCACATTCGCAATTTTACTTTGTTTTTCGTATAATAAACTTACTAAAATCAAGGAGGTTTTAATATGAAAACAATTTTTGAAAATAACGGTGGTACTTATACGCAGGTCGGCGACTATTTATTGCCTAATCTTTCGTTGCCAGCGGAAGAAAAAGAAACGAATATTGGTCTATGGGCAATGAGGCACAAACGATATTTGAAGCAAAACCATAAAGTGCGTTACTACAATTTGCTGACAAGCGGTAAACTCAATTCATACCTTGCCGACATTGAGAAACAGGCTCAAAATCTTTTTTCTCGGTTGGCAAAAGACCTTGCCGAAAAAGAAAATGTTACGGAAAAATTGAAATCGGATAACCCAATATTGTGGGTGCGGAAGGTGAATAACATTCGCAATCGAGCAACGGAAATTGTGAACGAGCAAGTAATATATACAAGTAATATATAACTAAAAACAAGGCACAACTTACGGAGAAAAATCCAGTAGGCTGTGCCTTAAATTTTATTTACCAAGTTGCAATGCATAATCTTAGCGAGCAGACCATTTGGATAAACACAGTTTTCCAAACGGTAATTCCCTCGTTAGGGACATCCTAAGACCTGTATGTAAAGAAATTTATTGCAGACTTAAAAATCCACCAATAAAAGCATCGGGAAAGATAAACTGTTTTTCGCCGTTCTTAAATTTAATGCGAATATATTTTTTAGCTTTATCCATCCAAACAACAGTACCTTCGCCAAACATTTTGTGTTTTACAATCGTTCCGGTTCCGACATCGGCAAGAATATGTTCCCAATCGATTTGCGGTTTTTCCTGCTTTTCGGGATTAACCGTTTTTTGGGCTGAAGTAGTATCAATTTTAGAACTTGCACTTGATTCGGGTGCCGTTTTGGTTTCTGTAGCAGAAATTATCGCATCGGTCAAATCTGTAATGGTTGCTTGTTGTTTAGAATAAAGTGCCTCATATTCTTCTCGGCGAAGAACAGTGTCCCAACCGCCGACAGCCTCACCCTCGTGCTTGTCAATTCCTGTATAGTTAAGGCTTGAATTCTCATACTTTCTAAATCCGAAAATGCCTTGATTCATCTTTTCAGGATCGAACAAACCGATAGAACAAAGAACATCAAAATTTTTAACTGAAAGTCCTGTTACTTTTTTGAAAAGCTCCGGCTCAATCTGTGTTATAACATCTTTTATCGTTTGCTCACGGTAATCGGTCAAATACATAAACGCAGGAATACGAGCAGCGAGTTTTAGCAAATTTTCCTGAACCTGCTTACGCAAAGATTTTGCTTTCTTTTCGTCCTCTGAAATTTCTTTTTTCTCTTGCTTTGTAAGGTTGTCGCCCTTTTCTTTTTTGAGCTTTTTAACCTTTTCTGAACGGTTGATAATCGTCTGAATTTCGGAATTAAGCGAACGGAATCCCTCAATATTCATAAGTGCGTCCAAAGCGTCTTGATTGTTTTGTAACTTCTTGAGAGTATCGTTATCAACATGAACAAGCAGAGCTGTCTGCCAACGCTTCGCAAGTAAAGTAGCCGAAGTGCCTGCGTATGTAATATCAAGTATATCCTGTGCATCAATTTTGTTCATTGATGAACCGTCAAAAGCAAGAACAGGTAAGAAATTTATAAACTCCGACACCTTTTGTTCAGGACTTGTGTCGTCAACTTTTAATCGGCAGGAATAATCCGAAATTTGTCGCAATGCACGCTCTAATGCAAAGTCGAATACATAACATTCTTTTTTAATAATTTCTCGATTGCCGTGTTCATCTTTAATTTCCCAAGGAGATTGCACACGAAATGCTGTTTGGAAATATGTTTCGGGCGATTTCAAATTACGAAGCATAAATACGCCTGCCCACGGTCTAACCGTAACGCCTGTTGTGAGTTTTCCGCAAGAGAGAGTTATTGTTTTTGTTTTAAGTGGATCGCCCATAGCATTGAGTACAGGTGTTAAAGCATCTAAGCCAATGCCCGCTTTTGTTCCGGCGCATACAATAATTTTGTAATCGCTAAAGAAATTGTTTTGCTTTTGCTTGAGTAAATTATACATTGCATAACAACTTGCAATATTAGGCAAAAACCAAAGAGTATGTGATAAAACATTCAAAAGTGTTGTATCTGAAAAGGGCATAGGCGGTCGTTCTGCGCCAAGCTTTAATCCATCAACAGGCATATAGTTGCCTTGAATCATTTTCAACCAATTTTGTACATAATCTTCATAGACAAATCGTGCTGTTTCCGGCTTGTCCTTTTCTTCACATTCTGCACGGAAAAATTCGTTTATATCAAATTCATCATAGCCCTCGTTTGTGGCAACATTGGTAATAGAATCCGGGACCTTGTATGTGAGCATAATCATCTTTGGCAGTGCTGCATAAGGATTATCTTCAGCCTTGCCTGTCCAATTTTCTTTTGCCGATTGCTCATCGGAATAAGTCCAGTTGAAAATTTGGTCTTCTAAAAATTCGCCGGAATTTAACGCTCTGAACGGTGTGCCTGACAGATAAAGATAGTGATTTGAAGTGATTGGCAAAAATGACTCGTTAATTGCGTTGCCTGCCTCTTCTTTTTGATATTTTTCAATGTCGAAATCGTCATTTTCTTCGTCGAATTTTTCAAAAAGATTTTTTGCATTTTCACGCCATGCACCAAAATGGTATTCATCAAATACTACCAAATCCCAATTTGTTGTGTGTATAAATTCATTCTTTGCTTTTATGCCTCCGGCACTGTTAGTACCTAATAAATCTTGAAACGAACCGAAAACCACAATCGGCTTTGTGCTATCGCAATCCTCAAATTGTTCGTCAAGCTCTCTTGCATCAAATTTTGCCTCTTTGTTTGAAACAAACTGCCACCCTAAAAAATCAATATGGTGTGATAAATCTTCCTGCCATGCCGATTCAACCGCAGGCTTAAAAGTTAAAACCAAAATTCTTTTGAAATTCATTGATTTTGCAAGTTGGTATGTTGCAAATGTTTTGCCGAAACGCATTTTAGCATTCCATAAAAATTTAGACGGGCGGTCAGGGTCATCTTTTTTTGATTGTTCAAAATAGTCTTTTGCCATTTGCACGGCAGTTTGTTGTTCTTTTCGCATAGAAAAATTCCAAGTGCGCTGACCTTCAAAGCGAATACCTGTTCTTACTTCTTCTATTGTTTCAAGAGCCTCTTTTTCTGAACAACAAAACCATTCGTTATGGTCTTTACCCTCGTTTAACTGTCGAAAGCCTTTGTGTTTTAGCAATCGGTGAACATCTTTATCTGTAAAGCAAGTTCCGTCGGAACGCATAGCAGACTCTTTGAATAACACCTTAAACGGAATACCTGCGGTATGTAACTGCTCTTTGATTCTGCTTTCGGTATTTTCACGGTCGGTATATCCGATTTTTATATACCCGTCATGGTCGGCAACGGTAGGTAAAACATAGCCGTAAATAGTCGGCACAACAGCAGGTCGGTTGTGTAGAATGTCGGATAGACTGATATTATTTGCCATTAGTTATACCTCCTGCTTTTGGTTTTATCATGGTTTCTATAAAATCAATTTCATTTTCTGAAAGATTATACTTTTTATATAATTTTTCATCATTCCAACCTATGTTATAATCCTGATCTGGAATAAAAATGAATTTATCTTTAGATAAGTTAATAGAAGAAACTGCTTGTAATAGCAGAAATCGAAAGAACTTTGTATTCATATATTCTATACAATTATTTACCTTGGTAGGTGAATCACTTGTATATGCAATGAGATATGAATCCGTACACACTTCATCAGGTCCAAGTTGTTTTGTTGTTGATAGGACACCCAACATTCCATCCTTGTCTGGTTCACCGGCATGTTCTGCCGTAACCTTGCTTATCATAACTTTATATTTTTTAATCGTGTCATGACCTTGTTTAATTTGCGATTTTTCAATATAGCTAATACCGTCGCTTGAATATAATGCGATTTCTCCCTTCTCTTTTTTACCTCTTGCAGAGGAAGAAAGGCCATATGGATTTCTAGTGCCTACATGACATGCAAAACAATTTTCATTATATTCTTTTACTTTTTCTATTATTGAAATAGCCTCATTATATCGTATAAACACTTCAAATTCGTTTAAATCACGCATCTTTTTAGAAACATGGCCATCATGGATATTGGTATAATGGCATTTTCCTTTATAACCTTTTGTTTTTAGAAAATAACAAACTCCACCACCTATACTTATTCCTGGGAAGCAGTCTTTAGCATTAACAAAATCTACTAAATGTGATATTTGAGTATCATTAAGCATTGATTTTCTAAAATTGTCAAGTCCTTTACCTCCAGCATACCATCTTGCCGGAATAATCATCGTTAAGTACCTTGGATTTAATTTTTCTGCTTGTTCAATAAATCTATGATAAATTGGCTTTGCACTTGCACCATTTCCCCCATCATCCAACTGATAAGGAGGATTACTTATTATAACATCAAATTTCATATCTAATAGCCTTTCAGGGTTGTCAATATGTATCCACTCGTAAGCATGAGTCTCTAATTCTAGTTTACGTTTTTCGCTTCCTAATACCGTTTTTTTAGACACGCCACAATATTTGCATTTTCCGTTTACCCAAGTATGATTTATGCGTCTAAATCGAATATTGCCCTCCGGACTATCAAATTCCGTAATTGAATACGGACCGTTGGGATATTTCGAGCAATAAAGACTTCGGCGAGATAAAAGGCTCGTCAGTTCTGTAATTGCAATACCGTAAAGCTGCTTATGGAAAATATGGTCAATACGCTCCTGCAAATCGGGTATTTTATCCTCAAGCCCTACTAACAATCGCTTTGCAATTTCACGAAGAAAAACGCCTGTTTTGCAAGCCGGGTCTAAAAATGTTGTGTTCGGATCTGTGAACAGCTCTTGAGGTAAAAGGTCAAGCATTTGATTAACCACATCCGGCGGTGTAAAAACCTCGTCATTTGAGAGGTTTGATAAACAACTTAGTACATCAGGTGTGTGTTGAGTTTTATTTTTATAGATTGTATCAAAAAAACTGTTAGCCATTTTCCCATATCCTCCTGTAATTTATCGGCGGATATTCACAAATCGGCTCCGCCATATATTCATCCGTAACGGGATTTTTAGATAAGTACTGATTTGTATCGTCTGAATTGAACAGCGATTGTTGTTTTGATTTTTTGGGTTTTTCATTCGCTTTCAATAAAACATCAAGACGAAAATCTCGCCTTTTCAGTTTTGTACCAAGCACCATACTCCACTCAGGGAAAACTATCGGAATATCGGTATCATTTTGATGTTCGTCAACGCACATAAGAGTTAAAGCGTTACCGCATAAAATGTTCTTTTGAAGAATGTATTTAACCGATTTGCGTGTATCGTCGTTACATTGCTTTTTGCAAACTGCTTTATATTCTTTTTCCCAAATAGAATACAAACGATTGCGACATTCCTCGGTGTTATCTTGCATAATATCCACACCATAAACGCTCGAAACAGCAAGAACGGAATAACGGTCAAAATCATAAGGATTGCTTTTATATAATCTTTTTACAGTTGCCAATTTTCTTGTTAAAATTTCAACAAGGAAATTTCCGTTGCCACAAGCCGGCTCAAGGAATCGACTGTCAATTCGGTCACATTCTTGCGAAACCAAATCGCACATTGCTTTTACTTCTCGTTCCGCAGTAAAAACCTCTCCATGATCGGCAACACGCTGTTTCGATTTAACTTGTTTCATCACGCTTTTATCACTCTCCGTACAACAAAATCGATATTATGTTGTAAAACATACTTAATTTATTTTTGATTATATCATATTTCATATTTATTTACAATGCTACATATATTGTACGATATGAAAAGTACCAAAATCGTCACCTAAAACAAACACGAATAAGCCTTTTCAAGTTTTTTCTTGACAAGGCTTGGTTCGTCATACTCATTTTTAGTTTTCGGCACCTACATTTGATTGTAGGTGCTTTTTTATTTTGTATGGAATTGATTCTAAATGCAACATAATATCGATTATGTTATTCGCCGCCGATTTGGACGGATTTTTTGTTTTTAAGCTAAATAATCAAGTGCATATTTTCCATTCTTTTGCGGTGTTCCGTACCGGTGGAAATAATATAAATTCGAGTTGTGTTGATACTGCTGTGACCAAGAATGTCGGCAAGCTTTGCAATATCTTTTTCAATCCCATAAAATGTGCGTGCAAACAGATGGCGAAGATTATGCGGAAACACCTTTTGCGGATTGACATTTGCATCTTTGCACAAGGCTTTCATCTCTCGCCAGATATTCGTGCGGTTTATCGGCTTTCCGCTTTTCGTTACAAAAATCATACCGTTTTTTATTCCTTGCTCTGCTGCATAGCGGAGCAATTTTTGTTTCAGTTCTTTCACGATAAAAACTGAGCGTGTTTTTGCCTTGCAGTTTACAATTGCCTCGCCACACTTCACTGCCTCAATCGTGATATATTGCAACTCGCTGACACGAATGCCTGTGGCACAAATCGTTTGAATAATTAAATTCAATCGTTCGTTTTTCTTTTGCTTTGCCGCTTGACACAAGCGTTTGTATTCTGCTCTTGTCAATTCTTTTTCTTCCGAGCAAAATACTTGCTGTTGCAATTTTAGCGATTTCACTCTCAAATCAAACCAATTCAAAAATGCAAACAGGCTGTTGATACTTGCAAGCATTGAGTTCACACTGCGAACAGCGTAATTTTCCTGCAAATGATTTTTGTAGGCAATCACGGTTTCTTTAGTTATTGCTTTGGACTTTGCATAAAGCGAAAATGCTTTTACATCACGAATATATTTTTCAATCGTTGCCGTGCTTTTCTCTTGCAGCTCTAAATTTTTTCTAAAATCATCAATAATATCTGCCGTTAAAATTCGTCCTTTCATTGTATTTACCTCCGAGTAAGTGTTAACTATATTGTACCCGAAAAGTATGTCTCCAAAATTGTCGCTTAAATTTTAGATAAATACAAAGTGCAAGTCGATTGTGCGAATTAAAAGAAGTCCCTGTTGGGTTTACAGAATTTTCTGTATCTCAACAGGGATTTTTGCTTTCTCACAATTTTTTTCGTTTACAGGGGTGCAAAACGATTCTCTCAGTTCAAACAAGTTAGGGTGGTAATCGGGTTTCAGGGTATTCCCTGACAAAGTGTTTTACCGTTTTTTCGCCGCATGGGTAAAAACGGTCTGCTCGCTCAGATTGAACATTCGATATTGGATTCGCATTACCCATAATCTTTACAATTAAAAATCAAGGCACAGCTTACGGAGAAAAATCCGTTGGCTGTGTCTTTTTCTTTTTGCCTATTAAAATTGAATACCAAATTCAAACTAACTTTTCCCCTTCGATTTGATAAATCGGAGAGATTTTTTATTTTCGGAAACTTTTTCTCTTCGGAGGGGGTACAAAACGGCTCTCCCGGTTCAAACAAGTGAAGGGAGTTTTTACAATGCCGAGATTATCAAAGAAAGCAAAACAAGAATGGGATTTTTTCATAAATCCCGAAACAGGCAGAAGAACATACAACAGCCTTTACCTCAAAAGCAAAAACAAATGCAAGCAAAGCCACAAGGCAATCGTTGTTTTCTGCCCGAAGTACAAATCCAAAAGAGGAGCAAAAAGCGTTAAAAATCGTCGTGAATATGATGACAGCGGTTAATTTGATGTAGCGATACTTGTTTTCAATGAAAAGCCGATACAAAAGAAAAAATTACCGATTTTGGCACCAAATCAATACAGAAACAGAGGTGATACAGTGAACAAATATTTCAAAATATCGGATGCTAAAAACTTTACTTTCTACAAAGTACCGAAAGCGTTATTTGAAGAAAAGTACAAATCGGTTTCAACAGATGCAAAAATGCTGTACGGACTTTTGCTTGACCGAATGTATTTGTCCGTCAAAAACGGCTGGATAGATAAACAAGGCAGAGTATATCAATATTTCACAATAAAATCCGCTCAGAAAAAACTGCATTTCGGTCACGAAAAGATATGCAAGTTATTCTTCGAACTTGAAGTCGCAGATTTGATTATTCGCAAAAGACAAGGTCAGGGGAAGCCGAGCATTATCTATCTGAAACAATTCTGATTTTCGGTTTTCTTGATTTCCGAATAACGGAAGGTAATAAGACTTAGAAGATTAAGACTGTTACCGGCCGAGAAAAGAATATATATGGAGGTTAAAATGATAAAAAACATAAGCATAGATTTACTTGTTCCCTTTGAAAATCATCCGTTTAAGAAAAGAAGCGGAATTGAGCAACAAGAATTAACCGAAAGCATAAAAGAAAACGGATTGCTTGAACCGATAATCGTTCGTTCTTTTCCGGCCGGTAAATATGAAATTATCAGCGGACACAGACGAGTTGAAGCGTGCAAGGAACTCGGAATAACAAGCGTACCCGCAATAATCGAAGAACTCACAAAAGACGAGGCAATTGTGCAAATGGTGGATTCAAACATACACCGTGAACATATTTTACCGAGTGAAAAGGCTTTTGCATACAAAATGAAATCAGAGGCTTTGAAGCATCAAGGGAAAACTTCGTGCCAACTTGGCACAAAGTTAAGAACAGATGAAAAGATTGCAGAAACCGTCGATGACAGCGCAAGACAAATACAGCGATATATCCGCCTGACATATTTAATACCCGAATTACTTAAACTCGTTGACGAGGAAAGGATAGCCTTTACTCCTGCGGTTGAACTTTCATATCTGTCGGAATATGAACAGCAAATATTGCTTGAACAAATCGAATTTACCAACGCTACGCCGTCATTGTCACAAGCACAAAGATTGAGAAAATTCAGTAAAGACGGCAACTTTTTCGTCGATACGGTTTTCGCCGTTCTCAATGAAGAAAAGCCAAATCAAAAAGAACAGGTGCGAATATCAGCAGATAAGTTGCGTGACGTCTTGCCAAAAGGTTTGGATAAACAAAAGACCGAAGATTTCATAATTAAAGCTTGCGAACATTACAGAAAATATTTAATCCGACAGCGTGAGAGGGAGAGATAATATGAAAAAGCAAATAACAAATTTCAACTTGGGTACAGGCGAATATATGATAAACGGAGTAAGATATATCGTTTGCGGTAAATTTGAGGATTTTAAGATTAAAAAATATAGCGACAGCAATCATTTGAATAACAGATTGAAAAAACATCTCATGGGCGATTTCGCAGAATTGTCATTTGATAGCATCAATGATAAAATGACAGATGAATATGATTGTTCGACTGTCGTAAAGGAGGATTAAATGCAGTCGAAAAACAAAAACCAAATAGGGATAACTGCTCTTTATTGTCGTTTATCCCGTGATGACGGAACGGAAAGCGAGAGTAACTCCATAGGTAATCAAAAAAAGTTGTTATCACAAAAAGCAAAAGAAATGGGTTTAACGGATACAAAATATTATGTGGATGACGGATATACCGGAACAAATTTCAACCGTCCCGGATTTCAACAGCTTATCGACGATATTGAAATCGGACTTGTTTCTGCCGTAATGGTTAAAGATTTATCCCGCCTGGGCCGTGATTATGTTTCGGTAGGTAATTATACCGACAGCTATTTCCCCGAACATAATGTTCGTTTTATTGCCGTGAACGATGCCATTGACAGCGACGAAGGCGAGAGCGAAATTGCACCGTTCAAGAATATCTTAAACGAAATGTATGCAAGAGATATTTCAAAAAAGATTCGTTCATCCCACAGGCTCAGAGGCAGTATGGCAGAGCCGTTATCGCAACCGCCTTACGGATATATGAAATCTCCGGAAAACAAAAAAATGGATAATTGACCTGGAAGCCGCAACCGTTGTGAAAAGCATATTCAAAATGTGCCTCGACGGTAAAGGCAACGAAACCATTGCAAGAGAATTGCAGGAAAACGAAGTGCTTATTCCTATGGCATATTGGCAGTCCAAAGGACTGAACAGAGGCGGAAAGAAAACACAAACCAATCCGTACAAATGGTGTAAGACAACTGTTCAAAAAATTCTTTCTCAACAAGAGTATTGCGGAGATATTATCAATTTAAAAACATATTCCAAGTCATTTAAAAACAAAACAAGATATGAAAACCCCAAAGAGAATTGGGCTGTATTTAAGAATGTTAATGAGCCGATAATCGACCGAGAAACATTTGAAACCGTACAGAAGTTTATTTCAAAAACAAAGCGTCGGGCTCCGAAAAAAGAAAACGGCGAACGGAGTATATTTAACGGATTGATATATTGCGGAGATTGCCACAGTAAAATGAGATACCACACAAGCACCTCGAATAAAGAAATTCACTATTTCACTTGTTCTGATAACAAAGTTGATTATCGAGGAAAGTGTCTGGGAAGACATTATGTCAGAGCAGACGCCCTTGAAGAAGTTGTAAAACTCGAATTAAGGCGACTTGTTGAAATGTTAGAAATTGACGAGTCATATTTTGCACAACTGCTTTTGCGGAAAAATGACGAAGAAAGAGAAAAAGATAAAAAGTTTTTGGAGTCGGAACTGCAAAAAGCGATTACACGCAGCAACACGGTATCGCAACTTTATGAAAAGCTATACGAGGATAATGTTATCGGAAAAGTCAGCGATGAATGGTTTGTTGAGCTATCTCATAAATACGAAAAAGAGCGTATAGACTTAAAAGCCAAAATTGCGGATACTCGATACAAAATTGAAGAGTTGAAAAACACCAATTCGGAATATGGAAAATTCATATCGGCAATTCGCAGGTTTATGCAAATGGATAATCTGACATCCCCGCTGCTTCGAGAACTGATTGACCATATTGATATTTTTGAAACAGAGGGTACAGGCAAAAGTCGAACGCAACGAATCGTTATATATTACCGTTTTATCGGATATATCGAATTGCCGAACACCGCAAAACAAACCCACATTGCGGATACACGCAAAGGGGTTGCCGTAGAGTATATAACCGAACAATTCACGGCATAAAAAAGAGCAAGGTGTTACCCTTGCTCGTACATACGAATTATATGATAAAACAAAAAGAGTGTTCATAAGTCAAATCCCTTATGAACACTCGATATGGTCGAGGTGACAGAACTTGGACCTGCGGCATCTTGGTCCCAAACGGACCTATGAAGACAATTTCCGCTAAAAATAGCTTTTTCCGCCCCTTTCCGCTCGGAAAACCGCGCTCTTCGGCACTCTTATCTCCACTGTTTCCGAGTGCTCCGAAACGGTAGGTGGTCTGTTATGTGGTCATAAAAACACTCCCCGAACAAAAATCGTTCGGGGAGCGTTCGTTTGGTGGTTGTATAGTAACTCTAAACACCGAAAAAAGTCAAGTCTTTTAAGCCAAAATCTGCGATGCTGTAAACAAAGAAAAAGCGAGAGCATTATTAGATCTCTCTCGCCTTTTTTTATCATTTGATCTCTTGTCTTAATAGAGCCACATCTTTTTGATGATCTTGCGGCTTGATCTGATCCAATACTTTTTCTTCAACCGGTTGAGTCCAGTATATTTTCAAAGACTCTCTTGCTCGTGTAATAGCGGTGTAGAAGATACTATGAGTAATCAACTCATCAATTTCATCAGTTATGATGATCTTGACATGATCATACTCAAGACCTTGGGCTTTATGAATAGATACTGCATAGGCAATTTGGAAAGGAACAATGGCTTTTGAAGGTCCTTCGTCATCTTCGTCTGTGGTCTTATTTTTATTAACGACAAAACGAATGATAGAGTTACCGTTAGCGGCAGTTCCAACTATGGTAAAATCCATATCCTTCATATCCATGTCTATGAGTGGTCGATCTATTTCTATATCAAACTGTATTCCTTCTGTAGCTTTCCCCTCGTTCAGCAAAAGAAAATCGACAATACGACCAGTCATATTGTTATGAATCACGGGAAGCTGTTCTTCTGTACGAGTGAAAAACTTGTCCGACGCATCGTTGAATAAGATAGGGTCGCCTACTTTATAACGTTGTATTCCTCGCCATATTGCCTTGCCTGTATTGCTTTCTTGTAGGAAATGGTTAATATTGTTTATGCCATACAGACCACCATAATTGAGACATAAAACGACCTCACCTTCTCTAGCCGGAGCAAAGATTGATTTGTCCAAATCGGTAGAGTAACCATAAGTTTGAAGAAGATAATATATGTCCCCATTCATTTTTCTGACATCGTTCCAAACATTCAATAGAGCAACAGAATCACTTCTGTAAGGTGTTGTGAGTTCACATACTGCAGTTTGAGGAAGGAAGAACCGTACTGCATCAAACCAATTTCCGAATTCTATTGACTCAATCTGGTAGGTGTCGCCAACCAACACGAGCAACTCGAAGTTTGCTCGTTCAAGGACTTCTCTCATATCTTGATTGTTTACCGTACTACACTCATCAATTATTAGTATATCAAAGGTTGTCTTGCCCTTATATTTGTTGCTTGTGAACTTTGATATGGTCATAAAAGTACTGTTTGCAGATGCGGTAACTTTTCTTCTCATATTGTTTACAGCAGGATTGGTTTGAGCTAAATAAAGTCTTGATTTGCTCGCAAACATGTTCGATATATGATTAATCAAGTATGATTTTCCGGTACCGGCAGAGCCATATATGAGAGCAACTTTCGAGTGAGAAAACATGTTGAGTAGAGCAGCTTTTTTCTCATCACTATTGACTTGATTGGTTGTCTGCATCCAATAGTTTGCCATGTTGGTATAATTGTCTATACCATTTTGGGTAAGATTCTTTATCGTCCTAATTATAGATACAGTATCTTCCTTGTAATGTTCGATGAAAAGATGATTATATTTTATAACCATTTTGCGAAGTTGTTGTTTCTCCGAATGGTATAGCCGCTGATTGTAAGTGGCAACCAGGGATTCCACATCATCAAAGTTGTCAAGCTTATATTTGCCATCCTCCGTTTTTTCGAGCGGCGTAAATAGAATGTTTTCTCTTTCTGTATTGTTTTGGACGACCCAAGCCAAAAGCTCGTGCTCACGTCCCTTTACATCAAGGCAATCAAACAAATCCGATAAGCTGGGAACGTGATTTTTTAATCCAGAACAGAAAGGCATCTCGTCAAAAGGGATACATTTGTTGTCCAAATAAAGATCAGAAAGATTGCTGTTTTTTCCTACATGTACGTATTTGTTTTCAAAACGATCATAGTACCAGATATCTTTATATTGCTTCCTAAGTACACGATTGGTTAGATGGTGCAACAAGTATCGCAGTATATTGCTTCCGGGTGCGTTTTGTTTTATTATATCGCGACATTTTTCAAGACAATCAAAAAAGTGGATGGCTTTTGTCGAAGGAACAAGTTGGCTTCTGAGTTTAGCAAAGGCCTCATCGGAGAACATTATTACTTCTGATAAGCTGAGGCCTGTTTTAGTAAGGAATTGACTGATATTGCGTTGTTCTGCTGAGCCGTAGTCTCTTAGTGAATTGTCAAGAATTCTATTGAAATTCTTTAACTCACAGGGGCGAATATTAACCTCCCAATCGACAATAACACGAATTGGCATACGCTGATCAAAAATCTCAATGCTATTGTCAGCTATAGCAAACTTGACCGCGTAGTAACTGGTAATTTCCATGTCTGTAAAAGCAATGATGCTGTCGGTTTTACTTGCATTGTCATTTGCAGAGACAAATGCAACTTCGTAATATATTTTGTTATTGATGAAAAATGGTTTGATTTTTTGAACGTAAAACCTATCGTAACGGAATCCGCCATGAATAGGAGCATTATACCTATCAACTACGGTAGCAATTTTAGTATAGTATTCTGCGAGTTCATCATTAGTGTCTAAAGGGAATTGTTCTAGGTTTTCGAGTACCACCATAGAGTATTTGTCATATAGAAATTTCCTGATTCGGAACAAATATTCATAGTATCTTATCATGAGTCTCTCGGCATTGTGTTCTTTGAGCACACGATGAGATGATGATACTTGAAGGAAGTGGTGAAATCTAGATAAGTGTATTAACTGCGGCTCGTTTTTTACGTACTTAACCGCGACTTTTAGATTCTCGTGAGTGTCTTCAATATCTCCACCGTTAGCATATTCTTTAAGAATGATGTGTTCTACAAAATGGCGCAAAGATTCCAAAACTTCTTGAGAAACCTCTCCGCGTGTTGATTCGCCCAAACGACTGATTTGGCGACAAATAATCTTGTTGCTTTCATAAATTGCCTCATCTACTTTTAATAATCCCGCAATCACGGTTTTGCACCTCCATTATTATATGATTCTATATCAACTGTTGTGGGCCTTTGTGGATTATCAAAGTTATTATACCATGTTTCACTAAATATTTCAATGTGACTTCAGGATAGTGTTTCAAATACACTGCAGTAGACAAAGAAAAAGGAAATTTGAATATCCCAGGGAATAAGATAGAACTTTGCGACAAAAACCGAGAAATACTGAAATCGCAGTATTATTATGCCGAAAGCCGTTGATATTCAGTCTGAAATGTGGTATAATGACGAAAATGGTAAAATGCCAAATTTATAACTGCGTATGAGGTGTAATGCAATGGCCGCAAGCTTTAAAAAATTGTTCAAGCTTTTGATCGACCGTGATATGAAAAAGAAAGAACTCGCCGAAAAAGCCGGCATCAGCATCGCAACCATTACAAAGATGGGCAAAGACGGCGCCGTCGTCAGCAGCGAAGTGCTCGTGAAGATATGCTCTGCATTGGGCTGCACGATGGATGATATAGTGGAAATCATTGATCAAGCATAAAAGAGGATTTAACAAACGCGAGGAAGGGTATTAAGGTATATGTTACACGATGGGCTTTATGAGCAAATAATCAATAATAGCTTAGAGAAAGAGCTTGATTCCACGGAGAAGCTCTCTACAACTGCACCTATTGATAGTGCTGAGGCGGCCAAAGTGTTAGCAAAATATGTTGCCGAGGTTGTTGAAAAAGGATTGGATAATATCGTCGATAACGGCGGTGACATCAACTCGCAAGTAGCTCTTGCCAATCGTATTATTTCTACCATTATTTGCGAAACAAAGGAAAATACCTTTCATGACATGACGGTTGCAAAACGGGCTGAACAGCTTCTCGCCCTTTTTGATAGAAAGAACAACATCCTTGCGCTCGACGAAAAGGCAGCGATTATTCGCCCCGAAACATCTATTGCACAAAGCTCGCTATTTACTGGTGCAATCCACGAGCCGCAGATGTTTTCAGAGCTCAAGAAGGAAATTATATCCTGTAACCGTATTGATATGCTGGTATCCTTCATTAAATGGAGCGGACTGCGCTTAATAATGGATGAGCTTAAAACCTTCACACAAAACGGCGGTGAACTCCGCATTATTACAACCTCTTATATGGGAGCGACCGATGTAAAGGCAATCGAAGAACTCCGCAAACTTCCTAACACAAAAATCAAGGTGAGTTATGACACCAAACGCACCCGACTTCATGCGAAAACGTATGTTTTCTATCGGGATACCGGTTTTACTACGGCGTATGTTGGTTCGTCGAACCTATCTAATGCTGCCATTTCCAGCGGCCTTGAATGGAACGTAAAGGTCACAAAGAAGGACCAGCCGGAAACGATTGACAAAATCGAAGCCACCTTTGAAAGCTATTGGAATTCCAATGAATTTGAATATTACAACGAGGAGCAAAAGGAGCGTTTAGCCCGTGCGCTAAAGGCTGAAAAATACTTTGACAGTAATAATGCCGAAGTTTATACAATGGATATTGCGCCATATGCCTATCAGCAAGAAATTCTTGATAAGCTGGAAGCAGAGCGCAAGGTTCGTGGCTATCACAGAAACCTTGTTGTTGCCGCCACAGGTACCGGAAAGACGGTGATTTCTGCGCTTGATTACAAGCGTTTCCGCAAGCAAAACCCGGATAAGCCTTGCCGACTTTTGTTCGTGGCTCATCGTGAAGAAATTCTGGAACAAAGTATGTACACCTTTCGCGCAGTACTGAAAGATGCAAACTTTGGGGAGATGTTTGTAGGCAGCTATAAACCGGAAAGCATAGATAATCTTTTTATATCTATTCAAACTTTCAACTCGAAGAGCTTTACCGAAAAAACAACATCAGATTTTTATGATTATATTATTGTGGACGAGTTCCACCATGCTGCCGCGCCTACATATCAAAAGCTCTTATCCTATTATAATCCGCAGATTCTTCTCGGTTTGACGGCAACGCCTGAACGTATGGACGGAAAGAGCATTTTGCCGTATTTTAATAATCGTATTGCTGCCGAAATTCGTCTGCCCGAAGCTATTGACCGTAAGCTCCTGTGTCCGTTCCAGTATTTCGGTGTAACTGATACGGTTGATCTAGATCACTTAAAATGGGCAGCCGGAGGTTATGATAAAGGCGAACTTTCGCGAATTTATACACTCAGCGGCATGATGGCAAATCGTCGCGCCGACTTGGTGGTTTCTTCATTGCTCAAATATGTTACTGATATTGATGATGTAAAGGGGCTTGGATTTTGCGTAACGGTTGAACACGCAGAATTTATGTCTAATTACTTTAATGCCCGCGGAATTCCGTCGATGTTCCTGACCGGACATTCGCCGGACGAAGAAAGAAAAGAGTCAAAGGCCAGGCTTGTAAAAGGTGAAGTGCGGTTTATCTTCGTCGTTGATATCTACAACGAAGGTGTGGACATTCCTGAAGTCAACACGGTTTTATTCTTGCGTCCAACAGAATCTTTGACAGTGTTTTTACAGCAGCTTGGACGTGGACTGCGTTTATCCGAGGATAAAGAGTGCCTGACTGTACTTGATTTTATCGGACAGGCAAACAAAAAGTATAATTTTGAAGATAAGTTTGCAGCTCTACTTTTCAACACCACACGAGGCGTAACACGTGAAATTAAGGATGGGTTTATTTCACTCCCAAAGGGATGCTATATTCAGCTTGAAAAGAAGGCAGCAAGATATATTCTTGATAACATTCGCGCATCTTATGGAAACAGCGCAGGTCTTGTTGCACGTATAGCAACCTTTGAAGAAGATACCGGCCTAAAACTTACTCTCGAAAACTTTCTTGACCACTATCGTTTGGATCCTCGCTCAATCTATAAATTTGCTTCTTTTTCTCGTCTGTGCGCGCGTGCAGATATAATTGATGATTTCGAGGAACCGATCGAAGAGGTAATGTCAAAAGCACTCAGCCGTTTTGCTTTGGTTGATTCAAGACGTTGGATTGTGTTTATGCTACGTGTTTTGGAAAACATCGACCATTTCGGCCTTACAAAACTTTCGGATATAGAAAAGCGTATGCTTCAGATGTTCTATATTACAATGTGGGGAAAAGCGATTGAGGATTGGAACGCGGACGAAGTATTCGAAAATTTCCGGGCTCTTTTAAATAGCCCGATAATGCTTTCTGAGCTGATTGCATTGCTCAAATATAACTACAATCGCATTGATTTTATTGATGAGCCTGTCAGCCTCGGATTTGATTGTCCGCTGGATCTGCATTGTACCTATACGCGCGATCAACTGCTTGTTGCAATGGATTTTATGAAGCCAAGCACGGTTCGCGAAGGTGTAAAATGGTTGCCCGACAAGGAAATTGATGTGTTCTTTATCACATTGAACAAGTCGGATAAAGACTACTCGCCTACAACCATGTATCAGGATTATTCCATCAATGAAACACTGTTCTATTGGCAAAGTCAAAGCACGACCAATGCAGAAGGTAAAGTCGGTCAGCGGTATATCAATCATCGCAAAAACGGCAGCAAGGTTCTCTTGTTTGTGCGCGAATTTAAGAATGATGTTTACGGCAATACTGCACCGTACACTTATCTTGGTACTGCAAATTATGTTTCACATAACGGTTCAAGACCGATGAATATTACATGGAGATTAGATGCCCCCATTCCGGCAAAATACCTGAAGAAAACAAACAAATTGGTGGTTGGATAATGACAGAAGTAGTGGCCGCTCTTATATGGGATAAAGATAAATTTATGATTTGCCAACGCCCGGCGCATAAAGCCAGAGGCCTTTTGTGGGAATTCGTCGGCGGTAAGGTGGAACCGGGCGAGACGAAAGAACAGGCGCTTATCCGCGAATGCCAAGAAGAACTTGCCGTGACGCTTTCTATTGGTGATGTATTTATGGATGTCGTTCATGAATACCCGGATTTGACAGTGCATCTAACCTTGTTCAATGCAGTTGTCATTGAAGGCGTACCGCAAAAATTTGAACATAAAGATATAAAATGGATTGCACCGAGTGGAATTCCGAATTATGAATTCTGCCCGGCGGATGTAGAGATATTGAAAAAGATAATCGAGGTTTACGGAAATGGTCAAGGAACTGATACATGATCCGATATTTCTTGCGGGAAAGTCGGAACCGGCAACAAAAGATGATCTATTCGTCGCACAGGATCTGCTCGATACGCTGATTGCGCACAAGGATAGTTGTGTCGGCATGGCAGCGAATATGACTGGCGTGAAAAAACGAATAATCGCTTTTCTCGATGAAAGTAGACGGATATCTACTTACACTGTAATGCTCAATCCGGAAATTATAAAAAAAGACAGCGTATACGATGCCGAGGAAAGTTGCCTATCTCTTCTCGGCGGCCCACGCCCTTGCAAACGCTATAAATCCATTAAGGTTAAGTATCAAAACTTGGAATTGCAGACTCGCATCAAGACCTACACAGGCTGGACGGCTCAGATCATTCAGCACGAAATCGATCATTGTAATGGAATTTTAATTTGAGAACTATATTATAATTCAAGAGGTTCAATTATGACATCAAAAGAAAATCAAATAATTAACTTAATCATTTCACAGGATGAGAATGATCAAGTGGATTTCAAAAAAGAATATTATTCCAAAGAGAAGAAGTACGACCTTATTAAGGATATTGTTTCTTTTGCTAATAATATTAAACCAAAGGATAAGTATATCGTTTTTGGCGTTGAAAACTCTACTTGGAATGTCTTAGGAATAGATAGAGCTTCTTTGCCTGATATTTCTGAAATTAATAACTTATTGCACTCCTATGTTGAACCATTTATTGATGTTGAACTGGGATATCTTGATTACCAAGGAGTAACGATAGGGTTTATTCGTATTCCACATCATGACTTAAATCGCCCATATGTTATTTCAAAGGAGTACAATAAGAACAAAGGTGTTTTTTTGCGAAAAGGTGAGATTTATACTCGAAAAGGTGCCACCAATTTCATAGCAGAAAGAAGCGATCTTGATTGTATATATCATAATAAAGGGACTCTGGACATTAATCTATATACCAAAGAACTTTCGTTTAGCAATATTCGTATAAATGGAAACTCATATTTGGCTGGGCAAGTCAGGTGTATTATCCAAAACAATACACCCAAAACAATCGTGATTGATAGTATTCATATATTTGTCCACTGCGGAAGTAATTTAATCGAGCACACCGTCGACTTTATAGATGATCAAAAAAGCGTATTTATCAAAATGCCGGAGAGTTTATCGCAAATTCCTATGCAAATTTCTTCGGGAGATAGTTTACAAAAAACTGTTTACTTTGAAATATCAGAAATTGCAGCAATTAATTTAAACAAAAAGGCAAACGAATTGTCAGATGTAAGTGTGTCAATAGAAATAGGTGATGTTTTAAAGCGGACTTATCAAAATGATGCCGAAACAATACGGCTAAATGTTGCTGAAGACTTACTAAAGAAATGGAGTCACTAACATGGAAAACGCCCAGAAAGGAGAAGAGAATATGAACTATTCACCACTAAGATACCCAGGTGGCAAAAGTAAGATTGCGCCTTTTGTGTCATTGCTTATTGAGAAAACTAATTTAGGTGAATGTACGTATGTTGAACCTTTTGCAGGTGGGGCAGGAGTGGCGCTATCCCTTTTATTTGATTGGACAGTAACTAGTATCGTAATTAATGATTATGATAAGGCTATTTATTCCATGTGGAAAGCCATTCTTGAAGAAACCGAGGACTTTATAAATCTGGTTCGAACCGTTCCTTTAACAATTGATGAATGGAGAAAACAAAAACAAATATACAATGACGAGAATAAGAAATATTCATTAAAATTAGGCTTTGCCACTTTTTATCTTAATAGAACCAACCGTTCGGGAATATTGGCAGCTGGTCCTATTGGTGGATATAAGCAAACTGGAAATTACCTTATGGATGTTAGGTATAACAGAGAGGATTTGATTCAACGAATAAAAAAAATATCGGAATATAAATCACATATACATTTGTACAATAAAGATATTGAAAGTTTCATAAAAAACTATTTGCCTAAGTATCAGCATAATGCATTCGTTTATTTTGATCCGCCATATTACAACAAAGGTAAGGAACTGTATAAGAACTTCTTTGTTCATGAAGATCACGAGCGCATTTCAAAACTAATAAAGAGACTAGATTGTTATTGGATGGTAACTTATGACGATGTAGATGCTATTTGTGGGCTGTATAAAGATTACGAGTGTAAACAATTCGACCTAACCTATAGTGTGGCTAATTCGGGAAAAAAATCAGAAATTATGTTTTTGAGTGACGAAAGGCTCTGGCCTAGTGAAGATGAATTAAAATGTAAAAAAATTAAGATCAATATTAGAAAGCGGTGTAGTGATGAATAAAATATCGATTGATACTCTGAATGATAGAGATCCATTGTTGAAGTTAGTTCAACCTGACAACTTTATTGGTTGGGTTTATTCTATTGATTATGATTCAGCATTAGTTGTAACAAACGATGCGTGGAAAGCTAAGGTTAATGGAATACCGCATAATAGTTTTTTAGTTGCCTCTTCTTTTAACCCGTCTAATTATGCCAGTGTGACTTCGATGGAGAAAGAAGTTATTCTTCTTAGAGTTATTGGTACTTGTAAGTTGCCTCAAGACGATGACATGATTCGAACTAAAATTGATAATTATCAAAATCAAACTGATGTGTACTTAGAAGATAACAATAAAGGCTATGATCCCATAACACAGAACAGGTTACAATTTGGTGGATTAAAGTGTCGAGTGCTAGGTACTTTTTATATGAAAAATAGTGAGCTTAATATGGGAAGTGATATAGAATCTTTCTCAGTTTCAATGCGTATGGGTGTGTATATGCCTAAGGGGGATGCATTATCTTTAATTGTCAATTATGTTGATCCTATAAGAAAGAATCGTTTTAAAGAGGAACTAACACTTCTTGGAATTAATAAAGAACTTCAACCTTTTGAAATCGGAACCGTTCGTTATACATCAACAGATCGATTGCATCGAGCAAACGCTGCGGATCGAATTGCATTTCATATTCAACCTTCTGACTTTTTAGCTCGTAGAACTGCCGTGTTAGGTATGACTAGAACTGGTAAATCTAATATGATCAAGCAGACTATCTCTGTAGTAAAGAGCATTGCTGACAATTGTCAACTTCCTATTGGACAATTAGTATTTGATATTAACGGCGAATATGCAAATGCAAACAAACAGGATAATGGTTCGATTTCAGACATTTATTCTGAAGGCTGCGAAAGATATCGCATGATTCCTACCGAAGGATTTTCACATTTGCTGAACAATTTTTATTCTGAATTGCAAGAAGGATTGACGATACTTAGCGAATTGATTAGAGAAAACAAAAAAGATGGCTCAGCTGATATAGATACTTTCTTAGGGATGTCGTTAGAGCAACCCGATTCTCTTGATGAGCCGGGCGAATATAAGCGCTGGCAGGTGAAAACAGCTTTATATAAAACACTTCTTAAAAGAGCTGGATACGATTATAATGGTACTTTCTCTGTTAAATTCGAAGCAAATAAAAAAGTTCGTGAGGCAGTCGACGCTGTTATAAATGCTGATGCCGAACCAGGTTGTGAAGTGCATTTTGATCCGAACAATTCTCTTTCTTATGAAGAAGCACTTAAGTGGTTTATCGCGGCCCGTTCTGCAAACAAGGATAAGAAGACGACCGGTAAGTTGAAATCGAGTAGTGGCTCAAACTGGTTTGATGAAGAGTGTATTGCTATGTTAAATCTGTTGGATGGACATAACAACAACGATTCTTATATTCGCGGTTTTAGAACAATCGAATGTGGTCGTCCATATCATACACCTTACAGAACGCAAGATGTTTGTGAAGAGATTTATCAACATCTTATGCAAGGGAAAATAGTCATTTTAGATCTATCGGTTGGACAGGCTCAATTAAGAGAGCGACTCAGCAAAAGAATAGCGAAATATGTATTCAATGCTTCCATGAATTGTTTCACTAGTGGTCAAAGTCCCCAAAACATAGTGATTTATATCGAGGAGGCGCATAACCTAATCGGACGAAATATGGATTTGTCAGAAACGTGGCCGCGTTTGGCTAAAGAAGGTGCAAAATATAAGATTGCGCTTGTGTATGCTACGCAAGAAGTCTCTTCTGTACACCCCAATATCCTTGCCAACACCGAAAATTGGTTTATCTCCCATTTGAACAGCGAAAAGGAAATTTCAGAACTTGCAAAGTTTTATGATTTTGCAGATTTCAAATTATCCTTACTCAGGTCTCAAGACGTAGGCTTTTCAAGAGTGAAGACTTTATCAAGCCCATTTGTTGTTCCTATTCAAATAAATAAATTTGATCCCGAAAAAATAATCGCCGAGAAAGGACAATAAAAATGTCGGATTACAACGTTGATAGAACGTCTCATATTGATATTGTAGATAATCCTGATGTAAGGGTTTTTCTGGAAAATTGCGACTATATGAAAGCACCTACCGGGAACGAAATAAATGATATTACAAATCATTTTTTGACAATTCCCGATGCAGAATATGATTTGCCTCAAAAAGTAATATCTATTGACGGGAGTAATTATGAAGCAAGTGTTCGAAAGGAGTTGCCATTTACAAGAGTAGGTTTTGTTAAAATAAGTAACTTGTTAATAAGGCGCAATGCTTTAAAAAGCTTATCAGAAGGTAATTTTGTTAATCCGTTCGAAGTTGCAAAATTGAGCAAGGACAACTCATCGCTTTCATTTGCACTCCCAAGTACGAATATGTGTTATAAAGGCGAAAGTAATGTTCGTGATAGTTTCAGAAAGGCTTTAGATGAAATTTTATACAACTGTCGATTCTGGGAGAAAGACGCCTCAACAAGTTTGAGAACCACTTTGTTTCGTATGGCTTCTTTGCGTTCAAATGATGTTGACAGCGAAAATGATAAATTGGTTTTATTCAAATGTCCTTCGTGTAGTGCAGAAAATCTTGAATTGTGGGACATCCCAGAAGTTCAGCGTTGTCCGTATTGCGGTAATATTGTTTATCCTTCTGATTGTTTGCGCATATGGGAAGATGTGGGGGATGCCGGTTCAAATCAATCTGCTCTAACAAGGTTTACGAATGCAATCATGCATTTGCTAGTTGTTCACTATATTCGATTTCTTAAAGAAAAGAGCCCAGATTCTTATCTTAACGCACTGACAGATCTGTGTTTCATCGTTAGTGGTCCTTTAGCTGTTTTCGGTAATCCTGCGTGGCTACACGCATCTATCTTAAAATATTTATATGACATTAACAAGGAATTGGTAGATAGCGGGAGAGCTCCTATTATCGTTATGGGTGTTTTAAAAGCCGGAGCAATTTGTGACTATTTTAAAATGATTGGACCTTCGGTGAAAAAGAATTCGATTTATGCGGTATCCGATGAATTTAGAAATAAATATATCAATTTTGATCGAGAACCATCATCTACAACATTCGGAGCAGAAACATATTATGGTCAAGATTTCCTTTTAAAAACCGAAACTGGAAAACTGTTCGTTTTTAATGCATTATTGCCGTATAGAGACAAGCACAATAAGATTGTATTTAAAAAAGAAAAATCTAATTTACTTAACTATAAAAACATAGGCACATATATAGAATTAATCGAAGAGTTTGAGTGTGATCTTGATAGTACATCGATAGTTCCTATTGCGCTTGCGCAAAGATATACAGCAATCAGCTTGGAACCCGGTGGACAGGTTCTTGATTTGCTTGCTAAAAGCAATTTTCAATGAGTTAATAGTTTTAGCAAACAAATTACTAGTTGATAAAGAGCAAAAATTCCTCGTTCTTATCTGGACTTCTGCGCCTTTCTGTGGTACTGTTGTGTACTGCAAAGGAGGTGCTGGTATGGCACGAATGACTGTAGAAGAAATTTACAGAGGCGAAAAGTATGATGTGATGAGTGTGGCGACGGCGGACTATCTTATGAATGGGCTTCCGGCGGAATACGACGAGCGGACACGGCTTGATATGCTGCTTGTAAAACACGCGCTGATTGCGGCAGAGAAAATGAAAAATGAGGGCGACACGGTGTCGGGTATGACCGATGACATGTCGTCCTCTTCTTATGTGAGGTGGAATGAAAATGACAACGCTTGAAGATCTGTACTACGGCAATATCGTTCCGCACGAACACAGTTTTAAGCGCGGGAGTGCTTACAGCGAAATGTTGAGCTATGTTATTCGGCATCAGGACAGCTTGATACCGACGCTTACGGCTCAGCTAAAAGAAACCTTTGAAAAGCTCAAAGACTGCGAGGCGGAACTGCACGGTATGAATGAGCGTGAAGCGTTTATCAGCGGCTTTAAGCTCGCGGCGAGAATCATGACCGAAGTGTTGTGTAAACCGTCAGAGGATTGAATAAGCAGAAACAAGGCCGAGCCGATTTTGCGGTTTGGCCTTGCAATTTTCAGTTCGACACAGCACGGTTAAAATCTGCACCGCAGAAAACAAAGAAAACAGTATTCCCGCAAAAGCGCCGGAATATACACTGTTGGCGCAAAAAACTTGACAGAATTTCCCCGGTATGTTATACTGCAAGTAAAGAAAGCAACCGACAATTGAATACACATATTTTTATTTTGAGTTTCAGACTCGCACTTACATAATCACCGATGCAGATCAGCATCGGGATTGAGTGCGGGTCTTTTTGTTTTGCAAAACAGCAGTCCTCTACATAACACGGCGAAAAGCCGTGTGAATTTAACAGGAGGAAAAACCAATGAAAGAATCTGTTTACACCGCTTATGAGAATCTGCCACTGTTCCTTAATGCTGAAACGGTAGCCAAGCTCCTCGGCATCTCCATCTCAAGCAGCTACGAGCTGATGCACGAGAAAGGGTTTCCGTCGTTGCGTATCGGCTCACGGCTCATCGTACCGAAAGAGAAATTTCGCGCATGGGTCGAAGAAAAGACGGGAGGCAGCATTTGAAATTCACCCGATATCCAAAGCGTGATGCGATCCGGGATTATTTTCCTCTGCCGAATGAAATTTTCAGCTTGGGTCTCAGCACCGGTGAGATTGCAGTGTATGCGTATCTGATGTACTGCGAGGACAGGAAAACATTTCAATGCCATCCGAGTTACAAGACGATTGGCAAGGCGGTCAGCATGAGCAAAAATACCGTCAGGAAATATGTGGACAGCCTGATTGAAAAGCGATTGATTACTGCCGAACCGACCTCCGTCATCACCCAAAAAGGCGAAAGGCGCAACGGCAATTTGCGCTATACGATACGCCCGATTGGAGAAGCGTTAGAGCAGTATTACGAGCAACAACTGATACGGCTGCACGAAGAAACACGGCGGCGGATAGCTTTGAAAAAGCTCGCTGAATTTGACCGCAAACATGGAAAATCGGCGGTATAACGGCAGTTTTACGTTCCGTACGAAAATAAGCAGGAGAAAGCGAGGGGTTGCCTTGCTTTCCCCTCGCAGGGAACAGCGTACGGCAACGCCGACCGCACAAGGCTTTGTATGGCTTTTAAGAACGGTTATAAAAGCTTCAATTTAGGGGTTGCGGCGATAAAAACCTCGCTGATTTAGGGGTTGCGAATTTTACCGCAAATTTAGCTGGATATTCCGCCATGTATGTGGTATTGTGTTCGGCTGGCGAGAGCCCTGCTAGGAGGTGATACCATGGCAAAACGAAGACCGTCGGGAGACGGTATGGTGCGCAAGCGCGATGACGGACGGTGGGAAGGCCGCATCGTTGTCGGTCACAAAAAGAACGGCGATCCGATTCACCGCTATGTGCTTGCCCGAACACAAAAGGAGTTAATCGTAAAGCTCCACGACTGCATCGAGATGTACCGCGATGCCGACCTCACCGAGGATTCGAATATGACGCTCGGCGAATGGCTCGACCGATGGATCAATGAATATATGATCTTCACGATTCGCGAGAGCACACTGGATTCTTACAAAGCGATGATTAAAAATCAAATCAAACCGTATCTAGGAGACAGACCTTTGTCGGCGCTGACCACGCAGGAGCTTCAAAAATTCTATAACACCGTCAAAAAGAATGGTCGGGTGAAGCCCGACAGACGACACGGCACCGAGCTTGCCGACAGCATGGTGCGCGGTATTCATATGATGCTGCACGAAGCGCTGGATATGGCGGTGTGCCTACGGCTGATTGTTAAAAACCCAACGGTCGGCACAACGATTCCCAAAAACAATTATCCGACGAAGCAGATACTCAATGACGAACAGCTTGACAGATTTATGAAACGCATTCGGCAGGATGAGCGGTGGTACGATTTCTTCTACACCGAGTTGACAACAGGTCTTCGCCGAGGTGAAATCTGCGGACTGAAGTGGGAGGACTTCGATGCGGAAAACGGAAAGCTGAAAGTGAGGCGCTCGGTTGCTAAAAGGAAAGGCGGCGGATTGAATATCGGCGAAACCAAAACCGAGACGGGAACGCGCACGATTGTCCTGCCGCCGAGCACTGCGGAACTTTTGCGGAAGCGAAAAGAAACGGCAGTCAGCGAATGGATATTCCCGAATATCTATGAGCCCGAAAAACCGATGCACCCCGACTATGCTTACCACCGATTAAAAACACTGTTAAAACAGGCGGAGCTTCCGCTGATTCGGTTCCACGATCTGCGCCACACCTTCGCCACTCACGCGCTGGCGGGCGGCGTGGATGCGAAAACCCTGTCGGGAATCCTCGGGCATACCAACGCCAGCTTTACGCTGGACACCTACACCCATGTGACCACCGATATGCAGAGAAACGCTTCCACTATCGTGGGGAGCTTTATGGATGAGATTATGCTTGAAGGAGATGATACCAATCGCTAAAAAAAGAAAAAATGGTGAGGGCACATTACGCCTGCGTAAAGACGGTCGGTGGGAAGGAAGAATTGTTGTCGGGTACAATGAGAAAAGCCTGCCTATTACAAAATGCGTAACGGCGAAAACAAAAACAGAATGTTCCACTAAGCTCGAAGCGCTGAAAGAACAGTACGGACGCTCTTCCGACAGAATCAAGGCGGATATGCCGTTCGGGGATTGGATCGACTTCTGGTATCAGACCTACTGTCGGCACACTCTCCGCATTACCACAAGAACCGACTATGATAACCGCATTTACAATCATATCATTCCCGAAATCGGAAAAATTCCGCTGAACAGGCTGTCACAGTCGGATTTACAGCAATTCTACGCAAAGGAAAAGACAGACGGAAGAAAACTGCATGCAAAAACTTACGGAAAGGGACTTTCGGACAGAACGATAAGGGGGATACATGCCAACTGCCGCACTGCTTTACAGCGGGCGGTGCAGGAGGGCTTAATTCGCACCAATCCCGCCGTCGGCTGTAAGCTGCCACCGAAGAAAGCACGGGAGATGCAGGTGCTGACGCAAAACGAGATTCTGCGGTTTCTGCATCAAGCAAAGGAAGAAGGCTATTATGAACTCTTTCTGCTGGAGCTTGGCACGGGGATGCGGCGCGGTGAAATATTAGCACTCAAATGGAGTGACCTGAACTTCAAAACAGGAGAGCTGCATATCGAGCGGCAGGTGTATATCATCAGGGCGGAAATAATTATATCGGCGCCGAAAACAAAAGCCTCAATACGCACTGTTATTCTGCCGCCGTCACTCCTCAAAACTCTCGCAGTGTATAAAGAAACGGTGGATTCGGAATGGATGTTCCCGTCACCGACGGATAACGGCAGACCGAGAAATCCGTCATCGGTTAGAAAACGGTTACAACTGATCTTGGCACGGGCGGGTTGTAAAAAGGTGCGCTTTCACGATCTGCGTCACACCTTTGCTACCATGGCGCTGGAGCACGGTATGGATGTGAAAACGCTCTCGGCAACCATAGGTCATGTGTCCTCGGCAACCACGTTTGATATTTACAGCCATATCACCGATACTATGCAAAGGCAGACGGCGGTGCATATTGACCGCAAAATCGGCAAAACGGACGCACAGATGCCCGTGGAAGAACAAACACCCGAGGCGACGGCGAAGCCGCCCGTAAACGCCCCGTGTGCGCCCACAGAACCCCATCCCGAGCCCATACCAAGAAAGATACGCAAATCCGGCACCGGATGCCTGTATCAGATCAATGACAACATCTGGGAAGGCAGCTTCTTCCCACGCCTGCCCGGCGGCAAGCGAAAGAAATTCAACGTCTACGCCGAAACCCGCGATCAGTGCGAAATCAAACTCGCAGAGATGATCGCCCAAAAAAAAGCGGAGATCGCACAAGAAAAAGCAAAACTAAAAGAGGGCGCCAATTAAGGCGCCCTCAAAAATTGGTTTGCAGTAAACAAAGAAAAATATTTTTATAAAGTTCTGCTATATTACAAGGTGCACACAATTAGTGCAAATGATAGATTTTTTGATGTGTTTTACTTATCGTTAAAACATATACTACGCAGTTTTCCCTCTATTTCAACAATACTATTTTCGGATGGTTCTTCTTTATTCAACGGTATCGAAAAGAATTTCCAACCACTCTCAAAAAACAATTCGTCAATAATAGTAATGTTGGTTGATTTGAACAGCTTTTTTGAACTTCTTCTTATGGGGGTCGCTTCTGAAAGGAGTATTACATTCACTGGAATTTTAATCTTTGATTGCATATATGTCATAAATTTTCGGGTTGTTGAATCAACAATGAAAACAACATATTTGAAATCAGATAGTTTGTCAAGCTCTAAACACTCAAAATTTGTATAAGTAACTTTAAATCGTTTGGATAGAAAATCGGTTAGTATTCTAGTAGTGTATTTTTTGCTTCCAACAATCAATGTTGGATTGCTGATTGCTAAATTTTGTTGTTTTTGTTGACAATCAAAAACATGTTTTAGTAATGTTCCGTCATCACGTTCTTGCTTATATTTTTCCGTGGCAGATTTTGTATCCAAAGTTGTTGAAGTGTATTCCGTATTAAATTTCAATTTTTTGATTTTTGAGTATAATGATGTGAATTCTGTAACACCTTTATTTGTGCCTTGTAATAAAAAACAAGGACTTTCATTTTTTTCTTTTGATTTATACCAATTTAAAAGGTCGTTACTTTCGATGATTCTAATATATTCTATAAGTTCGGTGTAGTCGGAATAAAAATATTCGAAATTTTTAATTTGCTCTACGACCTTGTTTATTTGAATTATCTTGTCTTTGATTATTCTATTGGGTGTTCCATAACTGTGGACGGCTGTTTTCCTCTTTCCATTTGAGTAATAAGTTGTAGTGAGATATGATATCTCTTGATTTGCGATTATGGTTTCGCCATCGAGAATTAAAAAGTCTTTATTGGTCAACTCATTTAAGTTTGGGTTGCGTTCATAAACTGAAACTATTATAGAGATTATTTGTTCCATATATTCTAGTAGCCTGTTGACTTGGGGACTTAATAACTTCTTGGCTTTATGTATTTTAATTTGTTCAGGCACAACGTCAACTATAAAGTAGAACAACGCACTTAATATAAAATCCATTGCTAAATCATAAATGAAACTGAATTGTTCTTGTGTATGTGGCGCTGTGATAAAAAATGATTTAATAGGATTAGGAAGAAATTCGAATACTGGCATTGATGAGAGTTTTATTGCAATCACTAGACACAGTATGGTAATGATAAGCAACGCATAATTGATACGTTTTTTCATAGATACCTCCACTCATTGTTAATAGTTCTTTAAAACATTCGGTTATTAGAAGTTTTTTTCAAGAGAAACTTTTAATGTTTAAATCAGAAAACGAGTCCGAACTTTTTTAATTCGGACTCGTTAGCCTGGTCGGAGTGACAGGGTTCGAACCTGCGGCCTCAACATCCCAAATGTCGCGCGCTCCCAACTGCGCCACACCCCGATTTTGTATTGAATTTTTAGGTTTTTGCGTGTAGGTGGTCAAATCTGTGGTCAGGCACGGTTTTGACCGTTATTTTTTGTTTTCCATACCGCCCGAAATCTGCACGTTTAAAGGGCTTTCGGCGGTTGGCACCGATAAACGTCAGAAATGCCGTCTATGCTCCCAAACCACCCGCGCTCCCAGCTGCGCCACACCCGGATTTATTTAATTTTTGTGATTTCAGTATCTGTGGGATACTATGTGGTCGTTGCCTTATTATAACATAAATTAACGAAAAAATAAAGAGCTGAAACCGCCGTGTGTAAGGCTTTGTTGAGGATTTGCGGAAAGGTCAAAAATGTGTCCGTCTACGCTCCCAAACCGCAAATACAATCTTAAAAACATTCGATAGACACTATACTTTTTTCAATTTTGAGCCACCTGCTGAACCACCTTGATTTTAAAATTCAAATAAGCGAGGGGCTAAACTTATATATGCTATTCTTTTGTGTCTGTATCGGTTTTGTTTTCAACTGTATTTTTCAATCGGCGGACGATATTTACAAGGAATTTCGGAATTGGCGTGCCTAACTCCGAGAGATTTTCGAGAATTGAGATTAATTCGTTGATGATGAGCCAAATTGTTACAATTAAACCGCAACAATATGTGACACCTATATTTACATTTGCCGCCGCTAAGCCTGTGCAGATTAAATAATCGACAACACCCGCAACAACCACAAGAACGAGATAGCTTGCTTTTTTCAAAATTCCAATTAAACCTGTTTTACTTTTTAATTCGCCGTTTCTGTACGCCGATGTCAATCCTGTAATATAATCAATAAGCATTACAGCGATGAGCACGAGAATTGGGATAAGTAAGATATTAAAATATGATATCAGAGCACCGATAGCTACTGAAACAGTAGCCTGAATAATATTGTCTTTCATAGTTTAGTTATACCTCCAAATCAAGTTAAAGTAAGCTCAATACGGTCAATAGCCTTGCCCTTTGTTCCTGCGTAGACGTCCTGCTTACTGTCTTTTTCGTCATCGTGCTGCCAATCGTAATAGTCTTCATTAACTGCAGAAACTCTGTATGTAGCCTTATAGTAGCTGCCGTGTGCGGACTTAACATCAGCAGGAGTTGTATAATAAATCTGTACAGCATCAATATCCATTCCGAGAATACCGGCATAGCCGTTTACATCATCATTAAGATTAAAACCTGTAACCCAGCTAAGCCTGTTACCGCCTTTAATATGCACTCTGTACTTAATCTTACCTTTTGTTACTTTGATTGCAAGACCGCTGATTGCCTCGCCGGCAATGCCTGCGAAGTCTGATAAACCTTTTACAGTTGGTAACCACTTACCGTCTGCAAATACGCAATATTCAATCGTAGGTTTATCATCTTTTTCAACTTTTGATTCCTCTTTGCTTTCAGAGTTACTCTCAAGTTTATTTAAAAACTGTTCTCTCCATAGCTTGTCTTTAGCAGCTGAACCGCACCAAAACCCCGGGCAGATTTTGCCGTTTGCGTCATAATGACGAATCACCCTCTCTTTACTGATTTTGTACTTTCTCATAAGTCGCTGAGTAAGCAGAATTACATTCTCAAGCGTTTTTCCCTTGCACTCACTTGTTGAGCCTGCAATCTCAATGCCGATTGAGCGACAATTAATATTCCAGTCACCTGCGTGCCAAGCAATATTTTTGTCAGCGACAGATCGTACAACTGTTGTATCATCGACAAAATAATGTGCAGATGTTTCAACTACATTATTCTTAAAGTAGTTACCGTTGTTTTCTGCTGTGTCACCGTTGTTGCCGGTGTAATGAATAACAAGTGTATCAATTTCCGAAGATTTTCTGTTGCTCTCTGTGAAATTACCTTTATTGCACCATATTTCTTTAAATTTATACGACATATTTATACCTCCCATACAGCCATAACTGCGTTGTAGTAATCTTCCGAAAGCTCGGCTTTAAGTATTTCCCTGTCGTTTTCACAATTCATATATGCGTTTCGAACATTACCGCCGACCTGCATTTCTGTGCCGCCGATTTCAATAACCCTCTGTCTTAATACGCTCACTCCCTCTTTTGTAAGCATATCAAGCGTAATTATTTCTTTGATTTCCATAGTAATTCGCTCCTTATTTGATTATGTATGTAATAATGAAATTGATTTTTTTCGCCCTCTGCAAATTTGTCAGTTGAGCTGACATAAATCCAAGAGCCGTCTATTCTCACATTACGCAATTTATTCTTTGTAGAATATACGGCAATACTTGCAAGTTTACTTTCTGTTTTTGACGGGAACGGCAAACCCGACATTTGCAAATAGTTTGTATCCGCCAACATACTTGTAATATTTACAGACACAGTAACTGCGTCGCCGTTCTTTACATAAACGAATTTTCCCGCACTGCCCTCATAAATTGTCTGCGCCGGAGATAATTCTCCCGAACCGATTTCGTTATTTGCCGCATCATATTTGTCTGCAAGCGATTTTTCTATATCGGCTTTGTTCTGCACAACGGTCTGCCTAAGCGAATTAACACTGTTATACACAGTGCCGCTCGTTACATAGTTAGGACTGTTCTTCAATAATTTTTTTGTATTAGTGCCCATTACTGCTATATCCACACTGTTGCTGTAGATACCGTCGTCCATACGATTTAAGTTTGTTGCGTTCAGCGCCGGAACAGCTCCGTCAACCCAATTAATTTTGCTGTAACTCATTTATCTCATCCTTTCCTAAATATTCTGTACCTTCTGCCGTCAGTCTTACTCTCATACCGTTAGTGCCTTTCAGCGTTCGTTCAAGTATAAAACTGTCGACCGTTTCCGTGTCCGTAAAGCCTGTTTTTATGCTCACCTTGTCGCCGCATTCGAGCCACCACCTACCGTAAACATCAGCTTTAAAAGGCCTGTAAGCATACAAATTGTAAAAGATGTAGTTGTTACCTTTATTATCGTTAAAACTTGTAACAATACCTGCAATGTCTATACAGCAAGCAGTAATTATGTTGTCTGATATATACCAACTTTGTTTTTCTTCTTCTGTATGACCGTACGAAAAATAGCTGTCCTTGTTGTACTTAAACTTAATAAGATTAATACTGCGTGTTGTGTATTCCTCAAAGTCGAGGTTGCTGTAGTTGTCAACGACCTCGGTTTTAGGATTTAAAATTTGAATAAACTTTATCTTGCCCTCTCCGCTCATAATTGCAAAACAAGCATTAAGTTCGCAGTACGCACTCAACAAGTCCGATATCGTGGTTTTGTCATTGAAAATCGATTTTACAAGATCCAATTTCAGTGACAGCTCATTGCTGTCATTAAAGCCTGTAAATTCGTTTTCGTAATCATAATCCTTTAAAAAGCTGCTGCAGAGATATACTCTCAAATCATATAAACTTATTTTTGGCGAATAAATCGCAAGGCTTGTAAAGTAGTTGTAAGCGTATTTTTGCGAAGCGAGGTATAAATCGTCATATGCGATAATTTCCTTTACCGCCCTGTTTTTCTGTCTTGATGAGCTGTTGACAGTACCGCAGAATAGCGACACCTCAATAACTCCAGACTGATAACCGCAATATAAATCTGCACTCGGCAATACTGTATCCGAGGGAAATAAAAGCCCCTTGCTGTATGACTGTTTCATTATAACTTTAATGCGCTTGCCGTTGAGCTCTGTGTCAACATTTATCACTCTTACAGTAAGCTGACCCGCAATACAGCCGCCGAGTTTAAACTCCTTGCCGTCACTGATTGCCTGCGTAAGTTCAAGACTTTCAGATACAATATTCGCGCCAGTGATGTCTTGAATATCGTCGTCAGGAAAGCTGATAATTATTTCCCTTTGCAAGCTGTCGTTCAACAGTTGCTTTTTGACCTCATCTGTTAAATTTATCATACCGCACCCCCTTAATACTCAATAAGTTCAATGCTTATCGGGTTGTAGCGGATGTCTGTCTTGCTTGCGTCCATAACCGAAAACTCAATATCGGGAATATAGAAATATCCGCTGTCATATGAGTTGGTTTCATCGTTCCAGTAGGTAACATAGCATTTGCGTTGTACTGTGTTCACGATTGCAGAATTAATAATATTCTGCATATTGATTTTCTCGTTCAAGTGCAGAATGTGGGTAGAAAAAGTAATGCTTGTCTTACCTGTCGGCAGTGTTGAACGCTGTAAACTGCCGTTATCGTCACGCTCGGCATCGTTGTCCATACGCTGATCAGGTGTTGACGAATATTCAGCGAAATAGTTATTAGGAAATTCGGTATTTCCGAATTTTAGTAAATAACCTTTATAATTTGACATACTGCACCTCCTTTACGCAAATGCCGATTTGCCGTTATGGCGGTTTTTATAAAGTTCGTTTTGCTTTACGATTTCGTTAAAAATATCATTGCCGTTAATTTCAGCGACAAACTGATAGTAGTTACCGCCATTGTTTCTGAATATTACGAACATCTCATACAGCTTTTTAAGATACGACAGAATTTCGCCGAGAATTACCGTATCCTCGCCGTTAGAAGTATTAATCATACCTTGTAGCTTGCTAAGCGGCGCAATAACTTCCGGATTGCCCGAATTAGCTCCTGCGTTATCTCCGACTACCGCAAGTGTCGGTGCTTTGACAAGTCCGCCTGTTGCAAGTCGTGGAATGAGAGGCGGATTTTCAGGCATTGAAAAACTCCAATCCTGTCCGATGATAGAACCAATAGCCCCTGCAATTCCGCCGATTGCATCGATAACACCCGAAACAAAGTTATAAATGCCTGTCCACAAACTGTTGATACCGTCAATGATAGCATTTACAATAAATTTGAACACAGCACCGATACCATCCCAAATGCCCTTGAAAAAGTCGTGAATACCTTGCCATGCTTTTTTCCAATCGCCTGAGAAAACACCTGTGATAAAGTCAATAAGACCGCCGAATGTTTTAAGAATTGAATTAACCAATCCACCGATGAATGTAAACACATTATCAAACACTCTTTTTACAGCATTGAAAACGTTCTGAATTTTAGGACCCAAAAAGCTGACAAGTCAGTTTACAAGCGGTGACAGGAAGTTATTCCACACGGTTGAAACGCAATCTGCAACCTTGCCGAAGAAGTTTATTGCTCCCTCAAAAACAGGTTTCAGCCAATTTTCCCACGCTGACCTTACAATTGCCACGATAAAATCCCAAGCAGGCTTAATCCATTGATTGTACACATTCATCAGTGTTGTGCCGATATTAAGGAACATATCACACACATTCTGAAAAATCTCAGAACCGCCCTCGCCGTCCCACCAGCCAAGCAGGAAGTTACCGATGTCTGAAAATACGCCGCCCACGAAGTTCATAACATCTGCCATTTGAAGTTGAATATTGTCAAAAAATTCTCCGATAGTTGCACCGTCATTGTCAATCCATTTTACAAGTGATTCGGTAGCTAAACTAAAGCCCTCCGAGAAAATCGTTCCGACCGCACCGCCGAAATCTGTAAAACCGCTGAGCAGATTTGAAATTGCGTCCTCCATTTGTGGGCGAACTCTGTCAACGCTCTGCCCGATGACATCAAAACCCTTTTCAAAGAATGTCGATAAATTATCGTAGCCTTTGCTGAAATTATCGCCAATGGTTGTAATAAAGCCGTTGATTTTATTCTTGTCTTTATCAAGCCATTTTGCAACACCGCCCGTCAGTGTTTGCAGCCGTTTACCGCTAACCTGTACCACTCCGCCGACAAATGAACCTACCGCACCGAATGCAGATTTACCGACCTTTTGCACCTGTGTAAGATAATTTTGAGCTATCGGAACAGAATTTTTGAATATCGACTCACAATTTTTGCCGATAGCTGACCAATCAACCTTATTAATGCCCTTTTGAACATTATCCACAAAGCCTTTGAATCCGCTTTTTTCGTATAAATTTTTAAAAGCACCCGAAACACCGCTGTTTGTGTCTTTAACAACAGTATTTGCGACAGAAGTACCATTGCTTGCCGATGTGCTGCTTGCGGAAGTATCAGAACCGCCGCTATCTGATTTAGTAATAACATTCAGCTTGTCAAAACCTGCAACGCTGTTCTTTGCTTTTTCGGAACTTTTCTGAACATTATCAAGTGACTTTGAACTGTCATCTGCCGTATCCGTAAGGCTTTTGGCAGAATCGGACGCAGATTTGATATTGCTTGCGGTGTTGTTGCCTGTATCCCAGCCGAAGACCTTTGAAAGCGATTCAACCGCACCTTTGGCATATTCCGTTAAAGTTGCAAGTGCGGAACTCAACCGCTTTACAACCTGAGTTGCAACCTGGAGAATAGGCTGACCGACTACGGCAAGCAACTGATTCCAACTCTCTTTTAAGTTGCCTGTTACATTCTCCCAACCGTCTGCTTCACGGCTTGCCTGTCCCATAGCACCCGAAAGCTGATTAGCGTCCTTGACCATTTGCAAAAGCGTGAGCTGTTTCTGCGATTCCGACAAATCCGTAAATGACTTGCCATACAGCTTATTAGCCGCTGCGTTTCGTGTTGTTTCTGTACAAGACAGACCAAGTGCGGCGTCATTTTCAAAGTTACCTTTAAGAAACGACTTAAGACTTTCTGCGGTATCTTCAAGCGAACGGTCGTAATATGCCGCACTGTCGGCTGTTACCTGTAAAGCCTCTTGCATCATATTAAGAGCATCTGCACTGTCCATACCCGTAGTTTTTGCAAATGCATAGATACTTGTACCCACACCCTGCAAGCGTGTTTTCAAAATACCGCTGTTTTTAGATACCGTAGCAATAGCACTTTCAGCTTGTGACTGCATTGAGCCAAATGTTTGTTCAAACTGCGAATTTGCGGCATTAACCTCTGCCGCCGATTCAATGCACTGCTGACCGAAATTCTTAACAGCGGCAACCGAAAAAGCAGCCACAACCGCTGTACCGAGTTTTTTTAACTTAGCAGACATCTTATTGCTTACGCTGTTTGCCTGCTCCTGCACTGCATTAATCGATTTAGTAAAGCCTGACGAATCAAGCACAAGTTTCAGACCAATTTCGCCAACTGTAGTAATCATATAATCACACTCCTTTCTGTAAAATTAAAAGGGCATAACGAAATGTGACACCCTTGTGGTATAAAAACAGCGCACACCCGAAGATGTACGCTGTATAATTTGATAAAATTTTAGCCACCCCGTTTGGAGTGGCTTTTACAATGTTATAATACTTAGCATTTATTAAATATTACCAAAAATATACACAAAAGTCAAGAATTTCATTAAAATAAACAAAATTGTATGCAATATTTACATATTTGCAAATATCATTTCAAAGTCATGCAAGGCTGTGTTTATGTCAGCCTGCGTGCGTTTATTTGCTGTGCGTGAACGCCACTTGTTGCGTATTTTATGTTGAGATGATGTAAAGTTCTTCAAAACATTTTCATCGTTTTCAAGGCGAATTTGAGCCGTTCTTGCAAGAGGCGTGTCAGCTCCCAAGCCACACAGCAGAGAGCTGAACTCCGCCCAAGTCATCTTTTTAAAATCTTCGGAGTAAATGCTCACCCCGTACTCTGACTTAAAACTCGATACGATTAAATCGAAATCATCTATTAAGTCGTAGCCGGGGTCTGAATTTCCCCCTCGCTGTCCTCGTCAGCAATAAGCTCCGTTGCTGTTCTGATGAGCGTTGAGAGGTCGGCAAACGAGAGATGAAGTTTTGCAATTTTTTCTCTGTTCTCCTCATCAAAAAGAAGCTCAAGAGCCGATAAGATGTCCGATGTTTTTACGCCGTCCTCGCTGTCAAAAAGCGCAACCGTCTTAATGAAAGAAATTGCGTCGTTGTTGACCTCAATTTCTGTGCCTTTGATAACAAGTTTTGGCTTTTCGTCAAAATTAAGTTTGTTTGTAATATCAATAATTTTTGACATACTTTATACCTCCTTAGGCTGCAGGTGTGTATTCGGGCTTGCCGTTTGACATAACCTCAAATTCAAGAGGTGCAACACTTGTGCTTGCGGCTGCACCGTTTGCTGTTACAGAGATAACCGCATTCTTGAAGAGTACGCTTGCACCGTTCGGGAAAGTCCACTTAAACGGAAGCTGTACGGCTGTGCCGTTCTTAAACGCAAGCTCTGCGATTTCATCGTTGCCTGCGTCACCGATTGTACGCTTGCCCTTTACAGAGATTGTAACGCTCTTGGCTGTCATAAGTCTTGACTTCCAACCCTCGTTCTCAAACGCTGTCCATTCCTCAACGCCGTTGTCAAATGCCACCGAAAACTCCTCACAATTTGCGATTGGAGTTGTGGCTGTGTCTGTGCCCGATTTACCGATTGCAAACTGATTTTCGTAGCAAGGATAAACTCCGCTTGATACTGCCATAATTATTTACATCCTTTCGTAATAAAATTTAACTTCAATGACTTGCTCATAAACGCCCTTGTCGTCTGTGCCTACATCGACAGGCTCGGGTGTGAGCAGTTCAATAATATAAATTGTGTGTTTGTTGATTTCAACATCTTTTACACTGTAAAGCGTTTCAAATAAATTGCGTGCCTGTCGCTCCGTTTCATTTGCGTTGTTGTTCCAATGCAAGAGTAAAGACACGCTGATTGTGTTGTATGTACTCTCGTCACCAATCGCCCTTACAGGAGCACCCGACTGCTTGAGAGAGTACACACCGAGGGACTTATCTTGTTTGTTATCGAGTTTACCGATGTAGTAATGCTCTGCTTTAAAGACAGTCTTTAAAAAGTCCCTTATGTCAGATAAATAAATCAAAGTCCTGCCTCCTGTTTGTAAAATCGAGCAAATGCCTTTTGACAAAAGTTTTGCCGTGTACCGTCCTTAAGCCAAGGCACAAGCCACTTGCCGCCGGCGGCAATGTTTTCCTCACGGCTGAAATTATATTCGGGATGAAAATACAACCGTCTGGCATACGGTGTACTCGATACGATTTTTGTTTCGCCCTCGGAAAGATTTGTGTAATCGGCAAAGGTGCTTTCGTTCTGCAAATTACCTGTATCAAAAGGCATAACCTGACTGTTTTTAATCTGTGTAAGCAATGCGTCTGTGGTTTTACGCAATGCCGTTTGCTGTGCTGTATCGAGCTGTTTTAGTACAGGCAGATTCAGCTTGATTTTTGATGTTACCGAAAAAATCCCATTAAATCACATCCAATTCCGTATAATTCACTGTACCGTCAGGATTGCGGTGTTTAATGCCTTGTACGATGTTACGCTTTACTCCGTCAAGCACTACAAAGCCTGCGCTCAAAGTCGGCGTGTCGGGAGCAATGTCACCGTCAAAAAGCAGCACTGCAGACACCTGCACGATTTTCTGTTCTTTTGTGTATATGGTCTTTGCTTTTGACTGCATATTGCAATGAGCATTACCCGCAAACAAATTAGTGTTCGGCAATAAGGTGTCTGACGGGTATATTTCTCCGCAGCGGAAAGCAACAACAGGAGAGCCGTCCTCGGTTATTCCCTCACCGTAGATTGTGACCTCGACAGGAGTTTTACAGAACTGCTTTTTTACAAGTGACGGAAATTTCAAAACATATCACCTCATATTGCAGGATAACAAAGCCCTGTTGATTTAAGCAGAGAGTAAAGGTCCGCAGGAATTGCCACGCCGCTTATGCACATCAAATTCCAACTTGCGCCAAACTCCATACCCACACCGTTGATGTTGTAATTTTTCAGATAGGAAGAAATCATATCGGCATTTTCTTTTTCAAAAGCAGTAAGTCTGCTATGCACTCTGCCGATGATTCTCTTCTGCATTTCTGAAAGTCTGTCATAAACAATGCGGTTAAAGGTCAGAATGTCGATGTGCTCGGCGGAGATAATGCTGTTTTCATCTCCGCCCTGCTGTTCAATGTAATCCGCAAACATAGATTTATTCCTTTGTGTCTGATTTGATATTCTCTTTAAGCTTTTTGTTTTCGGCTTTGAGCTTTGAATTTTCTTTCTTCAAAGTATTGTAATCATCAACAGAAATTTTCTTGCCTAAGCCGTATTCTTTGATTTCACCATTGTCGTCCTGAATATCATAACCACGAGATACATAAGTCTTAGCTTCCTCATCTGTATTGACTGTATATGACTTATTGTCTTTAATTGCTTTCATTTTTGCTCACCTCGCTTTAAGCCTCTGCGTGAATGATTACGCCCTGCTTCATAAGTTCATCAATGGCAAAAGTACCATTTAATCTTCTGTTCTGATATATATAATTATCAGCTGTTCGGCTGTCAGAACGCGGAGTATAGACATTGATATATGAATACTTAACTCTTGATACCTGTGCTTCCGGGTCAATAAGAATATAGTCAATCTGCTTAGCTGAACTGTCAGCAACACAACCGTTTGTAAAATCAAACAAAGACTTCATTCTTGAGCTTGGCACTTCTACAATCTTATCAATATCATCAACGGAACGAACACGGCGGTCAATGCCCTTTGCGGAACTGATTTCAAGTGTTCTCTGAATACCCTCTGCATTCTTCAAAAGCTTTTTGTACTGTGGTGTCGCATAAAGAATAACCCTGTCGAGCGGTACACCCGCTTCGGCAAAAGCCTCAAGGTTATCATCAAAATCTGCAAGCACATTCGCCGCAGTTAATGCAGTAGTTTTTACTGTTGCACCAACTCGCTTAGCTTCTGTATAAATCTTGCTGTAAGTATAACAGTCGAGTTCAGGTATAGCCTGTGTTTTTTCAAAGCGTGTCTGAATATTTGCGATAGTTACTACCATATTTGTTTCGTCAACATCAATAGGGTCGATAGCAAACTCAATATCTCTGTCGTGGTCAAGGGTTTTGGTTTCGTAACCATTTGAATATGTACCCGAATTAAAACCGCCTGCACCTCGTGTATGGTCTTTATAACCGCTGACCGAGAGTTTCGGGATTTTAACATCCTTACCGTTGATAATCTGAATGTCAGAGTTTGAGTGGTAAAGGTCATCACAAGTAAGGGCTTGACCGTACAATTCTCTTAAAACATTACTGAAAATAGTTGCGTATTCTAATACTGCCATAATTATTTACCTCTTTTCTTACTTTTTCGATTTGATGCCGAAAATTCCTCTTAAGGCATCTTCTGTTAAATTTTTGTTGCCGTTACCGTCACCGCCGATTTTCTGAACACCGCCAGCGTTTTCGCTTGCTTTTGCTTTGAGTGCAGGAATATCGTCAAGCACTTTCTTAACCGCCTCGGTCAGCTTTTCTGTGTTGATTTTGCCGTCTGCCGTTACAGCCGAAAAATCTGCCATTTTAAGCACATACGGAATACTTGCAATATCTACACCCTGTTTTACGGCTTCGAGAGTTGCCGACTGATTGACTTCTGCCGTGAGCTTTGCGTTGTTTGCGGATTCAACTTCCGACTGCATTTTCGCAATGTCGGGTGTGTTCTTGGCTTTCTGCTCCTTAAAAGCACCGATTGCCTGTTTCATCTCATCTGCTGACAATCCCTGCTCCTTGAAGTATGACTTTAAAACCGTGTCCTCTGTCACGCTCTGCTTGCCGTTAATAAGACTTGCAAGCTTGTCATAATCGAATGCAGGTGCAGGGTTGCCCTGCGGTGTCGGCTGTGTTTCGTTTGGGTTAGGTGTTGGGTTATTTTCTGCCATATTTTATCAATCCTTTCAGTTATCGGGTGTCTCCCGTAATCAGTTTATAGAGTGTCTCTCTGTTTCAGTTTTGCACGGTGTCTCCCGTAGTTTAGCGTCTTCGGACAATAAAAAAGCACCTGTGCAGTCACTCACAAGTGCGTTTTAAATATGTTTTGTCAATTTTCTCTTAGGCTTGGCTTTTCCTCGGCAGGCACTTCCTCGACTGCCTCTTTAACATAGCCAAGTTCGATAAGGTCTTTTGCTCTGCTCTCGGAGCATTCAAAAACTTCATTAATCGGTCTGTTAATAAACCCCTCGGTCTTGTCGTTGAACGATGTAATTACTCTTACTTTCATTTTGTCACCGCCTTTCTAACCCGTCGATTTCGACGGGTTTAAATACAAAAAAGCACTCTGATTTCTCAAAGTGCTGATTTGATGTATTAAGTTTTATCTTGGCAAGTTATAGGCAAGTTAAAAAGTCCGAAAACAAGCCGTTTTTACGAATTGTAACCCTTTACGGGCAAGTTAAAATAACAAAACCGCTCTTTTTAGTGTTTAATTACCCTGTTTTCAAACTTCTTGTACGCATCAAAGTACATTTCGTCTTTGTCACCGTTGTATGTACACTCATAATACATACCGTCACAGAGCGTTGTTGACAGAAGTGCTTTGCTGTTTTGCAGTGTTTTACAAGACCAAACAACGTATACGCAAAAGTCGACTTCGCCGTCTGATTTATCAAGATGTTCTGTTGTATAGTCTTTTACTGTCCTTTTTGCAAGTTTCAAAAATTCTTCATTAGTCATTTCACATTTCCTTTCGCATAAAAAAAGCACTCAATCCGATTGATTAAGTGCTAATCTCTGTATTAAATTCACGCATAACAAAACCGCCCACAAGGAGCGGTTAGATTAAGCAATTATCTACCAAAGCATCATGAAGAGCTTTTTCTCTGATTTCAAGAAATTCTTCATATGCTTTTTTTACATTAGAAGGAGCTTTCTCTTCATCTAACACATACCTTAAACCGTCAAGTTTTAAATAGGGCTTAATAATCTCAAATTTCAAATTTTCTTGTTCAGAAGGTATTAGTCTCATAAAATCACTCTCCTAACAGTGTCTTTACTCGGTATTCATCAAAAATTTCATCAAATTCAGGTTTTATTTCCATCATTTTTCTATAGGCATACTCGCTTATATCACTTATATTATAACCGCTGTTTATCAATTTTTCAACCTTTGGAGCATAAATTTTATTAAGATAATCGCAATATGCGTTATAATCGGTAATTCCACCGAATTTGCGCTTGTAGTTCTCGGCATCTTGCCAATGAATAAGCTCATGAAGTACCGAACTCAATTCACTGTCAGGACATGCAAATGATTTCTGCAATTCGGCTAAATTCTTAGTTGTAAAATAAGCTGAATTTACAGTTAAAACATTATCGGTCGGTATGTAAGTTGCAACTGCATTATTGCCCATTTCTTCGGGCGATAATATGCAAATAGCAGGTTTATTTTCAGATTTGCTCTGACCGAGCATTTCATAAATCTTTGTAACATTCTTATCAAACTTATGGAATTGCTTGCGTTTCAGTTTTACTTTATCGGATAAATAAATATCATTACTGCCCGTGGTCTTATGTGCTTTTACTGTAATTTTTTTACCGCTGTTTTTTCTGTTAAAGTCTTTTTCTTCACCGCCGTCAACTACAGGCTTATAATATTTCTGCTTACTGTCGTCGATAGTAAAATCTCTTGTTTTTTCCGACAGTTTTTCTGCCCTGTCGTGCCACTCGTCTGCTCTTGCTTTAGCAAACTTCTTGTTATCCTCGTCAAGGCTGTATTTTGCCCTGCGGTCAAAGCGTTTGGCTTGCTTTTCTGCGTGCTGTTGCTGTACTTCAAGTCCTCTTTGGCGGTCAAGCTCTGCAAGCTCGTCATCAGAGAGAGGTCCGCTCAAATCGTCAAGTTCTGGGTAGTGGGTGCTTGTGCTGTCCTTACAGCGTGGGTGAAAAAGTCCCTCCGCTATGGCGGTTGAAAGCAGCGGATAATCGCCGTCCGACTTTTTGCCGTTTGAATACACATCATCAATAAACACCTTGCCGATATATTTTGCACAATCGGGGCAACCGCCCTGCCTTGCCGCTTTGCCTGCTGTAGAAATTCAGCCGTATAAACCAACAGCGGGGTAAAATAAAAGCACCTATGCAATCAAATGCAAGGGTGCTTAGTCTGCTTTATTTTTGTTGTCTTCAACCTCAATAACAAAACCTCTGTCAATAAGGCTTTTCGCTCGGTCTTTGGTACATTCAAAGACTTCATTGACAGGTCTGTTGATAAGACCGTTCATTTTATCATTAAACGACACAACTACTTTTACTTTCATTTTGTCACCACCTTTCTGATTTTGGGTATTAAAAAAGCACTCAATCCGATTGATTAAGTGCTGATAGGCTTAGATATAGAAATAGCCACTTATACAAGGTACAAGTGGCTTCGGATTGGTTGTTTGGCAGGCATCCCTTTCTCCTGCATCTCTCGAGATTGCTCCCTGTCAAACCATCGGCGTGTGGACGGGGACGAAATTTTCCACCTAAAACAACCTATCCAAAAAGACTAACAAAACCGATCTTGTTACGGAGCGGTTAGTCTTCTTCCAAATAGTCAAACTCATTTGACATTGAACGCTTTTTCTCTTCTTCTGAAAGTTCATCATTGCCAATAGAGTTTAGTATCTTTTTTATTACCGAATCATCTTCATGGAATATTCTTTTCACTCCAAATCACTCCTGACTTTACTGATAACGATAACAATTCGGCTGACTAAAACAACCATTTGACCTGATAGAAATACCGCATTTTTTACAACCGTACTTTAATGATTTTGCGCCCTTATTATATGTGTAGTAAATTGGAGTTTTACATTCCGGGCAACTCAAATTTTTAATATCATCTTCTGTGCCATCAAACAATATGTCTTCAATTTGTTGCCAACTCATAGTTCCACCCCTTAATTTTAAAGTATCGTTCTATAACACGATTTATGTATCTATGTCTTTCGTCATCGTTTGATTTATATAACTTTTTGTATCGTTTTGAGTATCTAGAGCGAATTGCTATTCTCGCTTCAAGTTCTTCATGCAATATTGAGTCTTCTAAAAACTCGGCACTACTATTATCTTGTTTGCCAATTTCAACTTTTACAACTTCTTTTACTGTGCCATCTGCAAACTCTCTAACAGTAGTTTTTCCATTAGACCTTATACGAGAGTTGTAAACAGGTTTTTCGGTAAAATTTATCCCTGACAAATCATCCTGTATTAACCGGTCAATTCTCTCTTGACTTGCAGAATATCTGCCGCTAAATCTTTCTTTACTTTCTTCTTTTAGTATATCACCTTTTGAAGAATTTGCAATATGTTGATTGCTGTTCATACCTCTGATTTTTCCGTCGTCGACATTCTTGATACCTCTTAACGGCATTTCGGCTTTCTTTGGTTTTGTAATGCCTTTTACGGTATTACTGCCGACTGTCACTCTGTCCCATTGTTGAGAAAGTCCGACGCTTTTTGAGAAGTTCACATATTCATCGGAAGTTTTTACATATCTTGCACGAGCGTTAATTATTGCTTGCTCGTCAGCCCCGCCTTCTTCAAGCAATTTTATTTTCTGCCTTTGCGCCCGCATTGCGGTTTCAAGTCTGCGCTGCCTTTGGGTTGTCTCGTACTTTGTGTATGTCTTGCCGTTGTATTCTACAGGCTTGTTTTCCTCTGCGTTCATCTTTGATTTCTTTCAAAATGCTGTCGAGCTTGTCGAGTGCGGTCTTGTCGGTTTCCTCTTTTTGCTTATCCCGCCACTTGTCGGGGCGACGGTTTTTCAGCCAAAATATTTGTGCCGTTGTGTTGCCCCCAAGAGCAGAGGATAACAACGCATTTTCAACTTCATAGTCCACAACCTCTTTGCCCTTTTTTAAGGACTCCGAAATCTCCGAATACTTTTTCTTCCACTCATAAAATGTTGATACTGTAATTCCTATATTCTTAGCTATCTGCTCATCGGTCAAGCCGTCCCTTGCCCAACCCTCAAGCAGTAATAAATTTTCTTCTTTAAGCCATTTTTCATACTTTCCTTTTGCCACCGTCACCACCTCTCTTTTATGTAAAAATCAGCAAAAGAAAAGACAGCACATTTCTGTACTGTCTTTAAACACAGGGCCCGGAGTTGCACCGGAATCTGTAAAAACTGTTTTCCTATTTAAACTATCCCCTGCGTTTATAATATTATATCAATAAATTTCTAAATATTCAAGTGTTTTCTTTTTCTTTCCCATTTATTCAATAATACACTTACATATTTCTGTTCTTTATCAGTCAATTGACGATCTCCAATTTCATTATGTTCATAGCCCAAATGAGTATGTGGCATCATTCCATTATGAGGTCTACCTTTAACGTCAATTTGTTTTATTCTTTCGCCGTAGTTGTCATAAAAAGTAACACTTTTTATGTCGCTCTGTTTGTCAAGAGTAGCATACACTCTATTTTTTGTCATAGCTTCCATAGGAGCTTTTATCTTTATACATTAATTCCGCCCCACAAAAGCAAAACCAACCTCAAGTGAGAGCGGTCTGCCGTTATTTTTGAAAAAGGAGAACTACAAAATGCCTCTTATTATCGATTTCTTCATTTTATATTATATCACCCTTAGAACGGAAAAACGGACAAATTACCAATGATAACGATTACACATTTTTCTTATGTTATCCGGTGTATTTATTCCGCCTGTATCAACTGCTATCTTCGCCCAGCTGTATCGCAAGCTAAGGTGCATAAACAAACAGTTCTCCACAAAATCGTCACGGGAGAGGCTGTTGAGCGCTGCGTTTCGGCGGATTTCAAGGTTTTGTATCTCCCTCTGAATATCTGCACCACCGCATTGCCGATTTTGTCAGATGTTTGACCTGCACTCGGTAAATCCGACATCTTAGGCGATGTATTGTCAGCCTCGGCGGCTATGCGTGCAATCTTAGCTTTTAACCTCGTAATTTCTCGGTTTATGTCTTTGATTTCTTTTGCGGTCAATCTTCTGCCTCACTTTCAAGCCAATGTTTTGTGCAGTCAATGCAGCTGCCGTTAAACTGATTTTCTTTAGGACAATCAACATCAAAATACCGTGGTATGCCATATGGACAATCAAAAAAGTCCATACAGCTGCGAGCCATTTCGTCAATTGACATCTGTTTGATTTTCTCGTAATTAGTCATTGTTATCATTCATCCTTTCAATTTTTTGTAAATAAAAAAGCAACCGTTCTAATCAAAAAATAAAAACGATTGCTAATAAAAAAAGAGCCAATTCTATATTTCTATAAAATTGACTCTGCAATAACAATATTAAATTTAATTAAAAAATGCTAAAAGCTGATTTTCATAGGTTCAAATCCTGTATGTTTGCAAAAAAAATTAAGTTTTGACATCTATTTAAACCTATTAAAAACGCTCTATAAAATGCAAAAAAGCCCGATTAAATCGAGCTTTTTTTGGGTGACATCTTTTTTGTTACCCTCTTATGGTCGAGGTGACAGGACTTGAACCTGCGGCATCTTGGTCCCAAACCAAGCACTCTACCAAACTGAGCTACACCTCGAAATTATTTAATTTTTGTCGCCTCAACAAGTCAGCTTCATTATTATATAACATAAAATTTGATTTGTCAACAATTATTTTTAATTTTTTTGAAACTTTCGTGATTTTTATTTTTCTTTAATTGACATACGCTGTAATGGGGTATAAAATATGATTACACTGATTAAATATATTACTTTGAAGGGCGGTTTTATATGTCTGACAATACAAAACTAAAAATCTCAAACGGGTTGAACGAGGATAAATATTCTGTAAAAAGCAAGTTTGTCAACTTCTTTTTGCTTGCGATGTTTACGCTCTTTCCCCTATTTTACACGGATTACTACTATAATATAAGACACGACAAATATTATTTTTTTCTTGTTGTCACTGCGGTGCTTGTTTTGATGATTGGCGCTGTTGCAATCACTAATTCCGATTCGCAAAGCGGAACAAAAGACAAAGCCGAATCCGTGCCTTGGTGCAAAAAGTTATCGTTTACAGACTATGCATTTGGTGCATTCATTTTGGTATGCACCGTATCCACTGTTTTTTCTCAAGATCCTGCCGATGCTTTCTTGGGTCTTAGCGGAAGAAACAACGGTTTATTGCTGATGATTTTTTATGCGGTGGTTTATTTTTTAATTACCAGATTTTTTTGTTTTAAAAACTATGTCTTTGTTGCCCTTGCAGGTTGTTCAATTGCAATATATCTGCTTGATATTCTCAACTGTTTTTACATAGATCCGCTTGGAATGTTTGCAAGCCTTACAGATGAGCAGACAATCACAAACTTTACCTCCACAATTGGCAACAAAAACCTTATGTCAAGTTTTATCTGCGTTGTTATGCCCGTAACCGTCGCTTTTTCGGTTATAAGCAAAAATCGTAATCACCGTATCGTTTATCATATTTCGTCCGCATTCGGTTATATGGCTCTTATGACAGCCGACAGCTACTCGGGTATACTTGGTCTTGGCACTGTTTTTGCCGTGCTTTTAATATGGTTTTCACGCAGCGTTGCAAGACTTAAAAGATTTTTCCTCGCAACAACAATTATGCTGTTAAGCGGCAAAATTCTTCGTTTGTTTTCCTTTTTTATAGGTGACAAATCAAAAGGTATCTCGGAATTTCAGAGTCTGCTTGTTTACTCAAAAATCATATGGGCGGCAATTGCATTGTTCGCAATAATTACCGCAATTTTATTTTTTGCAGACAGCAAAATTCCCGACAAGACTTTACCGCTTGCCGTTCCTATTATAATCGGCAGTATATTTGTTGCCTGCATTATTGCAATGCTTTTTGCCGTATATTATTTCAGTGTAATTGACACAAAAACAAATATCGGCTTTTTGAAAAGTTTTTTGAGATTTAATGACAGCTGGGGTACTCACCGTGGCTATATGTGGATAAGGTCTTTCTATATATTCGGAGATTTTTCTCTTTACAACAAACTTTTCGGATGCGGACCTGACACCTTTGCCACCGTGTTTGAACCGTATTTTGAGGGGCTTAAACATTACGGTGACAGCTCCACAAACTGTGCCCACAACGAATACATAAATTACCTTATTACTACGGGAATTTTCGGACTTGCTTCTTACCTTTCGATAATTTTCGGAGCGCTGAAAGGTGCGATTAAATCCGCAAGTAAAAATCCGATTGCAATTGCTTTTGCGGTATCTGTTATCAGCTATGCCGTGCAGGCTGTGGTAAACCTTGCTCAACCGATTACAACACCGCTTTTTATTATTTTTATTGCACTTTGCGAGGCAGTTGCCCGTAAGCAAAAAACAACTGAATAAGCACAAACAAGACAGCCTATATACTAAGCTGTCTTGTTATTTTTTACGCAGCTTTTCTGCGTGATGTATGCCTTGTTGCCGCATTTCGTTTCTTATTTTTTTGTTGAGATTGGGGCTTTTTGAACAATATTGACTTTACGGGATAACGCATAGCGTAGCTTATAATTACGAAAATGCAGACATTAACATATAAATCAGCGTCAGGCATTTGTACAACTCCTTAAGTTTATTTGGGGCTTTGTTATAATTAGCTATAATTAGCTATAATTAAATTATACAGTACCGGCTGGGTAATAAACAGGACTTTGCTATGATGTTTGCCGATTTTTCAATAATATTTTTTCGGTGTATTTAACGATTATAAAAGTTTGGTCAACCTTAAGGCTTGACCTAAATTTTAAAATTATTACAAAAACAAAAGCGCAATAACCGCAGTTACCGCACTTTTATTTTGAAAATATAAATTAGAAAGATTTTTAAACCAACATAACTTACTTTTATTAATCGTCAAAATTAGGAGTTTGAATTGCATCGTAGCCGGTTTCGCCTGTACGGATTTTTACCGCCTGCTTTAAGTAGTAAGTAAAGATTTTACCGTCACCCGGATTGCCTGTAAACGCAGTCTTTTTAATAGCTTCTATGGTTTTTGCTTCCCATTCTTCTGATGAAACAACTATTTCAAACTTGATTTTAGGCAATACCTGCACATCTACTTTTTGACCTCTTACATATTCGGACATACCTCTTTGAATACCGCAACCTACAACCTGATAGGCTGTGATTCCGTTTACGCCTATATCCATTAACGCTTTTTTTACATCGAGGAACATTTCCTCTCTTACAACAGCCTCTATTTTAATAAGCTGAACTTCGTTATTGTTATCCATATGTTAATCCTCCGTTAATTATCAAGACCGTTAAATGACGGGTAAGCAGATTCACCGTGCTGTGTAATATCAAGTCCGAGCATTTCGTCACGCTTGCTTACTCTGATTTTACCTGTAAGAATTCTTGTTAAGCCGTAACAGATAAGTGTACCTGCAACTGCAATTACAAGTGTAATTACAATACCTAAAGCCTGTGCGCCGAACTGAGCAAACTCACCGTAGATAAGTCCGTTGCCTGCGTCTGCATTAATAGCTGTGCTTGAGAACACACCTGTAAGAAGTCCGCCCCAGATACCGCCTGTACCGTGACAGCTGAATGCGTCGAGTGCATCGTCAAAGCCGAATTTCTTTTTACCGAATGAAATCATAAGGTAGCAAACAGGGCTTGTTGTAAGACCTATAATTACTGCCGCCCAAATCGGAACAAAACCTGCGCCCGGAGTAATGCCTACAAGACCTGCAACCATACCTGTGCTTGCACCGATAAGTGTAGGCTTTTTGTTTTTAAATACATCGCAAAGCATCCAAGAAAGGATTGCGGCTGCCGCAGAAACGGCTGTTGTCATAAATGCGTGTGCAGAAAGTCCGTTTGCCTCAAGTGCAGAACCTGCATTAAAGCCGAACCAACCGAACATAAGAAGTGAAGCACCTAAAACTACTGTAGGAATATTGTGGATTCTGTAGTTAGCGTGTTCGTAATCGTGGCGTTTGCCGAGGATAATGCAAAGGACAAGAGCTGATACACCCGAACTGATGTGAACAACATCACCGCCGGCAAAATCAAGAGCACCGATACCGTCAAGACCGAGAAGTCCGCCGTCTGCCCATACCATATGAGCAAGAGGATAATAAACAATTAAAGACCAAAGAATGATAAATACGAAAAGTGATTTAAACTTCATTCTGCCTGCAACAGCACCTGTAATAAGAGCAGGAGTAATAATTGCAAACATCATCTGAAATCCGCAGAATACCATATTAGGAATAGCCGCACCATCTTTGTAACCCTCGGTAAGAGATACGCCCTCAAGTCCTATCCAACTAAGGTCGCCTATAATGCCGTTTGAGCTTGGTGCGAACGAAAGTGAGTAACCGAAAAGTACCCACATTACAATGCCTGTACCGATGATGAAAATTGAAGTCATCATTGTGTTTACTACATTCTTTTTGCGAACAAGTCCGCCGTAAAACATTGCAAGGCCGGGAGTCATAAGGAACACCAAAGCCGAGCAGATAAGCATAAAAGCTATATTTCCTGCATCCATTTTAAAACCTCCACATAAACCGACTGAATAAAAACAAGGTTCACCGCATCTTTGAAATTTGCAGGAAAATAAATTTAAATTGCAAATTCTTCAAAGATAAAGTGAACCTCTTTGTTCTTGATTATTCATTTTCAAATTAAATTAAAATAAGAAGTTTTCCGGAAACTTTACTTTACAACTTGAATTATAGCGTTATTTTTACCCTTTGTCAATAGATTTTTGCAAAAAAATCAGCTGAAATTTAAAATTTTCTTATCATAGCCAAATTCAAGCACAAAGTATATAGATATTCAATTTTGCAAGAAATTTTATAAAACTTTCATAACGCCCATAAAAATCAGGATAACGCTTATACAAAAATTGATAAATTCACAGAGTCTAACTTTTTGGAGGTCGGCTCATTTTTAAGCCCACTCGGAACATTGCATTTTATAGACTGCTTTATATTAAAATTCCGTTGCAATGGTCTATTTCGTGCTGAATTATCTGTGCCGTAAAATTTGTGAAAGTGCGTGTAACCGTTTTGAATTTATCGTTGGCATATTTTACGGTTACAGTTTTATAACGCTTTGTTTTGCGGTCCCCGTCAAGCGACAGACAGCCCTCTTCGGTTTCGTATTCACCGTAAGCCTTAACGATTTCAGGATTAAACATAAGAATATACTTTCCGTTATCGCTTATTGCAATAATTCTTTTTGAAACGCCAATCATATTTGCGGCCATACCTACACAGCCCTCAAAATTTGCTTTTAAAGTATCAAGCAAATCAACGGCTATCGGCATATCCGACATATTTGCTTCAACCGATTTTCTCTGTAAAAACATCGGATCTCTTACTACTTCTCTTACCATATTTATCCCTCGCTTAGTTTTTTCTGATTATAGCATATCGGGGATAATTTAACAACATAAAAAGAGTCAAATATAAAAACATCTCAATACACAATAAAGACGCACTCCGAAATTGAGTGCATCTTTAGCAATTCTAAAACACTTATTCAAACTTTTTTATTAAACCGTAATCTTTAAAATCATAATTTTACAAATGCAATTCCACACGCATTTGTGCCTATGTGACTGCCTATAACCGCACCGACTTTTACAGTTTCAATGCTATGCACATTCGGCAGCAGCCTTTTTATGTCGCTTGTCAAATCATTTGCAAGGCTTTCGTTGTCGGAACACATTACATATACAGGGAAATGAGGATTAAGCTCTTCCCTTTCAAGCCTTTCGGCAAGGCTTTTTATGCCACGCTTAATGTTAAAACTTTTTGCAAGCAACTCAACATTGCCGCCGCTGAGTCTTATTACAGGCTTTATACGGGCAACAGTCGCAAGCATTGCTTTTGTCTGACTTACTCTGCCGCCGTTATGCAGATATTCAAGGGTATCGAGGCAGGCAAGCAACGATATTTTCGTTTTTATGCGCTCGATTTCTCCATAAATTTCTTTTGAGTTTTTCCCTTGTCTGCGCAGTTTTACCGCATATTCAACAAGCAGTTTTTGACCTGCCGAAGCGGTCAGTGAATCAATAACATACACATTTTTGCAGCCGATCATATCGCAGGCAATTTGTGCGGTATTTGCCGTTCCGCTGATTTTTGACGACATAAAAATTGCCACACCTCCGTCTTTGCTATGCTCGGCAGCCTCAAATTCTTCTACTATATCATGCAGTGACGGTTGCGAAGTTTTGACGGTTTCCGTTGTGTTTTTTAGTTTTTCGAAAAACTCATCTTTTGAAATAGTAACATTATCCTTGTACTCCTCATCGCCGAAATTTACGGAAAGAGGAATACAATCAATCATTAATTCTTTCAGTTCGTTCGGTTCAAAATCCGATGCAGAATCTGTTATTATCTTTACCATTAAAGCACCTCTGAAAAGATTTACATTAACAGTATAACCAATCTGCATTTAAAAAATCGGCACAGAGCGTACCGATTTTAAAATTAATGTGTATTTACATATTCAATAAATTCAGGAGTTTTTGACCAATACTTTATACCCCAATTTTCAAAATTCCACTCTTCCATATAATCATTACATTCGTAGTCTATGTAATAAAGGGTTTCGTTTTGCACTACAAAATTTGTCGGGAAATAATCTATATTCGTGTTATTTGCGTAAAGCAGTTTGCACATTGCTTTTACCTGCTCCGCATATTCTGGCTTTACTCTGTCTGCCTTTACCATATCAAATATTGTGTCGCCCTCTATGTACTCCTTTAATATCCGTTCGTTTTCAATATCTATGTCGAGCATTTTCGGCATAGTTATTCCGATTTTTTTAAGGCGGTTATAATCATTTAATTCGGATTGAATTTTGTCGCCAAACTGATAATAGCTACACGGCTCGTGATGAATCTGCTTTAAAACATACTGATTTGTACCGTCGGATGCAAGGTAAGAATAACCACCCTTGCCTTTGCCAAGCAATTTTATTACGGAGTAATTTTTACCGTTTACCGAAAGTTCTGTAGGAATTGCATTTGACATATAATCGCCTCATATACTTCATAAGTTATAGAATAAATATATCATATTGCAGATATTTTAATCAATAACTTAAACCGAATTTTATAATTATTTGACAAAGTATTCTGTCAAAACATAATTTATTACAGTTTTTAATAAAAACTCAAAAATCACCGCAAAGCAAAAACTTTACGGTGATTTTTTCTGCGTACAGAAACGCATATATTATGTTAATTTCAAAACTTTCAGGCTCTTGCCTTAAGGGCAACACGCTTAATTTTTCCGCTTGCAGTCTTTGGCATTTCATCGGTAAATTCAATGTACTGAATCCACTTATATGATGCAAGACGCTTGTTTGAAAATCCTTTAATTTCATTTACAAGATTTTTGTCCGCTTCGCAGCCGTCAACGGTTTTAATAATTGCCTTGATTGCCTGTCCACGGCTATCATCGGGAACACCGATTACCGCACACTCAAGCACGGCGGGGTGTTTCATAAGCACATTTTCAATTTCAAACGGGCCTACTCTGTATCCTCTTGTTTTTATAAGGTCATCGGCTCTGCCGACATACCAAAAATAGCCGTCCTCGTCCATATATGCGGTATCGTTTGTGTGGTACATTCCGTTTCTCCACGCATATTGGTACATCTGCTCGTCACCTATGTAGCCTGTAAATATACCGTACTGCTTTCTGTCTTTTGGCGGAACAACTACTATTTCGCCTGTTTCGCCCTGCTTTACTTCATCGCCGTTGCTGTCAACAAGTTTTATATTATACATAGGGCTTGGTTTTCCGATTGAACCCGTTTTGCCGTGAGTACCGTTGAGATTTGCAATGAGCAATGTGGTTTCACTCTGACCGTAACCCTCCATCGGATGAAGTCCTGTTTGTTGATATACAGCCTCGGCAACAATCGGATTGAGCGCCTCACCTGCAGTTGTCAAGTATTCGAGTGAACTCAAATCATACTTCTGCATACCTTTTTTCACAAAATATCTGTAAGCGGTCGGAGGTGCGCAGAATGATGTAACCTTAAATTTTTCAATTACTTTCAAAATTTTTGACGGAGAAAATTTATCGAAATCAAAAGCCATAACCGCACAACCGCAAAGCCACTGACCGTAGATTTTTCCGTATGATGCCTTTGCCCAGCCTGTTTCGGCAATTGAAAAATGCAGTCCGCCCTCTTTTACATTCTGCCAATATTTTGCGGAAATTATATGGCACAAAGAATAAATATGATTATGCACAACCGCCTTCGGATAGCCTGTTGTGCCCGATGTAAAGTAGATAAGCATTGGCTCGTCAGCTTTGGTTTCTACCCGTTCAAGCTCGTCGCTTGCATTTTCAATTTCTTTTGTAATATTTACCGTACCGTCAAAATCTTCTCTCGCAACAAATACGGTTTTTAATGAATTTTCTTGGTTTGCCGCTGTTAGCAGATGTTCAATCGTTTCGCTGTCGGGAGTACATACAGCCATTTTAATATTTGCAACATTTACTCTGTAGCTTATGTCCTCGGCAGTAAGCATATTTGTAGCGGGAATTGCAACAACTCCGAGTTTGTGCAGAGCCGTAACAATGTACCAATATTCATAGTTGCGCTTGAGCATCAGCAAAACTCTGTCGCCCTTTTTTATACCGTATTTCAAGAAAACATTTGCGGCTTTATTGCTTAGTCTGCTTAAGTCGGCAAAAGTAAAAATTCGTTCTTCACCCTCGGGATTTGTCCACACAAGTGCAATATCATTCGGTGCTTTCTCTGCCATTTTATCAAGCACATCGTATCCGAAATTATAATTATCCTCAAATTTTAATTTAAAACTTTTCAGCGTATTATCACTATTAAATTCTTCATTGCAAAACTGTTTGTACAACTGCATACTATCTCGCCTTTCAGAATAAAACTAAATTTATTACAAATAAAATAATAGCAAAAATAGACTGATTAGTCAATAAATAAAGCTATTCTTATTTCATTAATAAATCAATCGGTTATGCAAAACTTGCATAACCGATTGAATATAATTATATAACCGCAGAATATTACCGCTATTGCAAAAGCAAGGTATTTTTGGTATATTTAGAGTAATATAAAACAAATAAAATTTTACAGGGTGTGATTAATATGAAAAAATTTACTCTCGAAGAAATAGCCGCTGCCTGCGGCGGTAAATATGTCGGCGACGAAAGCTTAAAATCAACCGCAATTTCATCGGTTGAGCGTGACAGCAGATGCATTAAGGAAAATTCTCTTTTCCTTGCCATTAAAGGAGAGCGTGTTGACGGACACGATTTTATTGAAAAATGCTATGCTGACGGCGCTGTCTGCGCTGTTTGCGAAAAAGCGCCGCAGAACCCGACAAAGCCGTATATTCTTGTTGACTCAACACTTGAGGCGGTTAAAAAAATCGGTATGGCCTACCGCAAAAAATTTGATATTCCTGTAGTAGGCGTATCCGGCAGTGTAGGCAAAACCTCTACAAAAGAGATGCTCTATGCCGTACTTTCTCAAAAATACAAAACTCACAAAACACAAGGCAACCTAAATAACGAACTCGGCGTACCGCTCACTCTCCTTGCAATGCCCGAAGATACCGAGGCTGCTGTAATAGAAATGGGTATTTCAGACTTTGGCGAAATGAGCCGACTTGCGCAGATGGTACAGCCGACTGTATGCGTACTTACAATTATCGGCTGTTGTCACCTTGAAAACCTCGGCGACCGCAACGGCGTTTTAAAGGCAAAAACCGAAATGTTTAAATTTGCAAGCGAAAATGCGGAATTTGTACTCAACGGCGACGACGATAAACTTTCTACAGTAACGGAAGTAAACGGCAAAAAGCCAATCTTCTTCGGTCTTGACCGCAAAAATGACTATTACGCAGAAAATATTCAAAACAATGCGGACGGCGGAGTGCTTGCCGACCTTTGTTTCGGCGACACAAAACTTTCCGTAAAAATTCCTGCAATCGGCAGTTATATGGTTTCAAACGCACTTGCAGCCGTGGCAGTGGGCAAACTTTGCGGACTTAATGACGAACAACTTATAAAAGGTGTTGAGGCTTATAAAACCGTCGGCAGCCGTGCAAATGTTATCAATACCGAAGATTACAAAATCATTGATGACTGCTACAACGCAAACCCGACCTCCGTTATGGCAAGTATTGACACACTTGTAAATTTCAGCGGCAGAACCGTTGCAATTCTCGGCGATATGAAAGAACTTGGCACAAACGAACTTGAAATGCACCGCAAAACAGGCGAACACGCAAAAGAAAAAGGCGTTGACCTTGTAATTGCAGTCGGCCCGCTTGCCAAAGCACTTGCCGAGGGCAGCGGCGGAAAGTGGTATGCAGACATAGACTCTCTCCTACCCGACCTAAAAAGCCTGCTCAAAAAAGGTGATACAGTTTTGGTAAAAGCCTCACACTCAATGCAGTTTGAAAGAATCGTTGCATTTTTGAAAGGTTGAAAATAGGCAATCATTTTGTATATAAATAGATTTAGGTCAAACCTTTAAAAATGTTGACCTTACTTTTATAATTGTTAAAAAGTGCTTAGCTAATTCTCAATTTACCCCAACTTTCGATAAAGCCTAAAATACACTGACAAAAAACGGTCATTCGCAAACTTTATGCGAATGACCGTAATTTTGTTTATGCTTTATTTAATGAAATGATACGCTGTAATTCTGTTACATCGCTTATATCAATTTTGCCGTTTCCGTCAACATCTGCAAGCTTTAACTGTGTATCGGTGAAATCAGCGTTTTTAGATACATACATCTGAAGTTCTGTAATATCAAGAATATCCACAGCACCGTTCATATTAATATCACCGTGCTCGTAGTTGTTTCCGTTATCAAGCGGCTTGTCCCTAAGATATTTACAATAATCAAGAGCTACCCAACCCTTTACATTTTTATAAGTTGTATAACCCCATGTGTAACCGCCGGACTGTTTTACATCTGTAACATAAAGCTCTGTACCGTTTTTAATCTGATAAACAGTTTTTGATGAAGTTGTTGCGCTCTCTCTCATATTAAGATAATCGCTTACTTCAACCTCGTAAACACCTGTTTTGTATGTAATGGTATCGTTATCATCTTTGTTATTGTTGTTCTTATCAAAGTCGCCAAGGTAAATAAAGCCTTGGAAATTCCAACCTGATTCACCCATTGCAGGGTCATTAACATCTGCATATGTAAGATAGAAGTTTTCCCAACCCCACGCAGAGTTTGAAAATGTAACAGTACCGTTCTCTACCTTTTCAACAACGGCAACATGACCGCCTGTTTCGCCGTTTCTGTAATATTCCCAACAAGCAACAGCGCCGACTTTCGGAGTCTGACCTCTGCTGTAGCCGTCGTTGTAGTCATACCACTCGTAAGCGTCATAGTGACAAAGTCCGGGATCTCTGCCAAGAATTTCGTATGCTCTGCCGTAAGCATAAGCTGTGCAGTTTGGCATACCATAGCCGTATTGGTAATAAATATTTTTATTGCTGTAATAATAATCATTGCTGTATGACGGTGCATCAAGTCTTGGTGTAAAAGACGATGACGCATTAGCAATCATTGAATACGAAAATACTGTGGTAAAAAGTAATGCACAAACTAAGAACATTGCCGGAATTCTTTTGAGTTTTTTAAAAAACAATTTAAATCTTCCTTTCTGTCAATTATGTTTACATTTCTGTTTATCAAAGAATATTTTACCACAAAGCTCCGCAAAAGACAATATTTTTTTAATAATGTTGTAATTATTTGTAATCTTTGTAAAAGTCATTAAAGCAGGCTCTTGATATTTTGGCAGTATTGATATATAATAAAAACCAATAGTAGCATAAAACAAAATGCTGACAAATGGTCGAGAAACCGAAAAAAGCGTCTGTTTTACTTATATTTTTAGCTTTTGTGCAATCGGAAGTGTTAATATGAAGGTTAATGTCGGTGACAGAGTTGAAATGAAAAAACCGCACCCGTGCGGTTGCAAGGAATTTGAAATATTAAGGATTGGAATGGATTTTAAAATCCGTTGTACAAACTGCGGCAGAGAAGTTATGGTGCCGCGAAATAAAATCGAAAAGAATATTAAAAAAATTTTAACCGATAAGGAAAAATAATATGTTTGAAAAAATAGAAATTTTTGATAAAAGATACTCCGAACTTTCGCAAAGACTTTACGAACCGTCTGTTGCGGCAGATCCGGAACAATATCAAAAAACAATGAAAGAGCTTAAGTCTATTGAAGAAATAGTGCTTACTTACCGAGAGTACAAACAGGCGGTAAAATCTCAAGACGAAAGCATTGAAATTCTTGAAGAGAGCGGCGACAGCGACTTAAAGGAACTTGCACAGCTTGAACTTGACGAGGCAAAACAGAACATAGAGGAGCTTTCGGAAAAACTTAAAATTTTGCTTTTGCCGAAAGACCCAAATGACGAACGAAATGTTATTGTGGAAATTCGTGGCGGAGCAGGCGGCGAAGAGTCGGCACTGTTCAGTGCGGTGCTTTTCAGAATGTACAGTATGTATGCCGAGAAAAAGGGTTATAAAGTAGAAATAGTAAACGCAAACGAAACCGAGCTCGGCGGCTATAAAGAAATTTCTTTTATGATTGAGGGCGAGGGTGCTTACTCACGCTTTAAATACGAAAGCGGTGTACACCGTGTTCAGCGTGTGCCCGAAACCGAAAGCCAGGGCAGAGTGCATACTTCTACCACAACCGTTGCCGTTCTTCCCGAGGCGGAAGATGTGGAGCTTGAAATTGACCCTAAAGATTTGAAAATAGATACTTTCCGTTCAAGCGGCGCAGGCGGTCAGCATATCAACAAAACAAGTTCGGCTATCCGTATTACTCATTTGCCGACAGGTACGGTTGTTGAGTGTCAGGACGAAAGAAGTCAGTACAAAAACAAAGATAAAGCGCTCAAGGTGCTCAAGAGCCGACTTTTAAAAGAAAAGCAGGATAAGCAGGCGAGTGAAATTGCCGCTAACCGTAAGTCACAGGTCGGCACGGGCGACAGAAGTGAAAGAATTAGAACCTACAACTATCCGCAGGGCAGACTGACCGACCACAGAATCGGACTTACGCTTTACAAACTTGAGGATATATTAAATGGAAATCTTGATGAAGTTATAGACGCTCTTGTTACCGCAGACAGAGCAGAAAAACTCAAAGAAAGTATGGAAAATTCATAAGCAAGGTGACAATATGCAAACATTATTGCTCGACAGTACACAGGAAAATATAAATAAAGCAGGAGAAATCCTAAGAAACGGCGGACTTGTAGGTATGCCGACCGAAACCGTTTACGGACTTGCGGCAGACGCTTTGAACGGTAAAGCCGTTGCCAAAATTTTTAAGGCAAAAGGCAGACCGATGGATAATCCGCTGATTGTTCATATTGCGGAGTTTGGGGATATTGAAAAATTCGGTCTTGTCGCCGAAATTCCCCAAAAGGCAAAAATTCTTGCCGAAAAATTTATGCCGGGCCCTCTTACAATTATAATGAAAAAATCGGAGATTATTCCTGACGAAGTGTCGGCAGGTCTTGAAACCGTTGCAATTCGCTGTCCGTCACACCCTGTTGCAAGAGCGCTCATTAAGGCGGCAAATACACCGCTCGCTGCGCCGTCCGCAAACATTTCGGGCTCTCCGAGTCCTACAACCGCAACCCATGTTATGAATGATATGAACGGTAAGATTGAGGCAATTATTGACGGCGGTGCAAGTGAAGTCGGCGTTGAAAGTACGGTTATCACTCTTGCGGGCGAAGTTCCTTGCCTGTTAAGACCGGGCGGAATCACCCTTGAACAATTGAGAGATACAATCGGAGAAGTCGAACTTAACAAGGCGGTACTCGACAAACTTGACCCTAATCAAAAGGCGGCAAGCCCGGGTATGAAGTACAAGCATTATTCGCCGAAAGCGAGAGTTATACTTCTTAAAGGCACAGACGAAGAATATATTAATTATGTGAACAGCAAGGATGACGGCAAAACCGCCGCACTGTGTTGTGATGAAGATATTGCGCAGCTTAAGGTAAAAACATTTTCGCTTGGCAAAAGGCACGACTATGCACAGCAGGCGCACAGACTTTTTGATATGCTGAGAGAGGTTGACGAGGTCGGCGGAATTGACACCGCTTACTCAAGACTTCCGTCCTGCGATGGCGTAGGTATGGCACTTTACAACAGACTTATAAGGGCCGCAGGCTATGAGGTGATAGACCTTGAAAAAATATAAAATATTGGGGCTTACAGGTCAGACGGGCGCAGGCAAAAGCACTGTATCAAAAGTTTTTGCAAAAAACGGCACAGCGGTAATAAATGCCGATGAGCTTGTTGCGGAACTTTATATGCCCGACTCGGTATGTCTTAAGATACTTTCGGCTGAATTTGGCAGTGACATTATTTTGCCGAACAAAAATCTTGACCGAAAGAAACTTGCTCAAAGGGCATTTGCAACAAAAGAAAAAACCGCCGTTCTCGGCAAACTTATCCACCCGTTTGTACTTTCCCTTTTCCTTGAAAAGACGGAAAAACTTGTCAACAGCGATAAAAAATTCATTGTATTTGACGCACCGCAGCTTTTTGAGAGTAAAGCAAATGTAATTTGCGATTATATCATAAGCGTTACGGCTGATGAAAACATACGCAAACAGCGCATAATGCAGCGTGACGGAATTTCGGAAGAAATGGCGGAAAGTCGTATAAACGCTCAACTTTCCGAAAACTATTTTAAAGAGAATTCGGACTTTATTCTTGAAAACAACGGCACAAAGCAAGAACTTATCGACAAAGCCGAGGGGCTATTCGGATACATACGGCAGGTGATTTAATGGCGGCAAATCCCCGATACAAAAAGAAACCCAAAAAGAAGGGAAAAAATTTTATTGTTGGCGGTTGCATAGTTTTAACGGCGGTCTTGCTTGCACTGTTTGTATTTAATTACTATGACAACGCAAAAAAACAACTGCTCGAACTCAGCTATCCGAGAGATTACAGCCAATATGTTCAAAAAGCCGCAAAAGATTACGAACTCGACGAATCGCTCATATATGCCGTTATCCGTACGGAAAGCGGCTTTAATGCAGACGCACAGTCGGATGCGGGTGCTTGCGGAATTATGCAGGTTATGCCGAGTTCGTTTGAATGGCTGCAGCAGGTAAGAGATTGTGAGGGCAAATATACGGAAGAAGATTTATATAACCCCGAAATCTGTATAGATTACGGCTCTTATCTTTTAAAATATTTTCTTGATTTTTATGGGACAGAAACATCGGCTATTGCAGCGTACAACGCAGGATTTGTGGTTTCGGACTGGCTTGATGATCCGAATTACAGTACCGACGGTGTAACGCTTACAGATATACCGTATCCCGAAACAAAAGAATATGTTGAACGGGTAACGGACGCAAAAGCAAAGTATATTGAGTTATATTATTCATAAAATAATATGGTACATCTGATGAAAGGAAGATAAATATGTCAGACGAAAAAAGCAAAGCTACACTTCTTAAAGAAGAAATTATGATGAAAGGCAGCAAGGGCGTAGCAACTCTCAATGCCGAAGAGATTAAAAAAGCAGACGATTTCTGCGTAGGCTATAAAAAGTTTTTAGACCATTCTCCCGTTGAGCGTGAGGCTGTAAGCTACACACTTGAACTTGCGAAAAAAGCAGGCTTTACAGAATACGATGAAAATGCGTCATATAACGCAGGCGATAAGGTTTATTATGTAAACCGTGACAAAGCAATCGCACTTGCTGTTATCGGCAAAAACGGTGTAAAGAACGGTGCAAGACTTGCAATCGCTCACATTGACTCACCACGAATTGATTTAAAGCCGAATCCACTTTATGAGGACACAAACCTCGCACTTTTCAAAACACATTACTACGGCGGTCTTAAAAAATATCAGTGGACAGCACTTCCCCTCTCACTCCACGGCACAGTTGTAAAACTTGACGGCACAAAGGTAAACATTACTTGGGGTGACGATGAAAACGAATCTTGTTTTTGCGTTACTGATTTGCTCCCACACCTTGCTAAAGACCAGGTTTCAAAGCCGCTTGCAAAGGTATTTACAGGTGAGGATCTCAATGTTCTTGTCGGCTCCCGTCCGTACGAAGACGGCAATGACGAAAAAGACCTTGTAAAACTCAATGTAATGTCAATTCTCAATAAGAAATACGGTATTGTAGAGGGCGATTTTCTTTCGGCAGAACTTTGTCTTATTCCGTCATTCAAAGCAAGAGATATCGGCTTTGACGCAAGTATGATCGGCGGTTACGGTCACGATGATAAGGTTTGCGCTTACCCTGCATTAATGGCTTCGCTTGATGTTGAAACTCCGGAGCAGACCTGCGTTACTTATCTTACAGATAAAGAAGAAACAGGCAGCGACGGCAATACAGGTATGCAGAGCGACTTTTTGCGTTACTTTATATATGACCTTGCAAAGCAGGACGGTATTGACGGCTACAAAGCGCTGTCTAAGAGCACCTGTCTTTCGGCAGATGTAAGCGCAGCTTATGACCCAACATATGCATCCGCTTACGAAGCAAAGAACTCTTGCTATATTAACGAAGGCGTTGTAATTTCAAAATACACAGGTCACGGCGGAAAGTACGATACTTCCGATGCGTCTGCCGAGTATATGGGCAAGGTAAGAGCTTTGCTTGAGAAAAACAATGTAATGTGGCAAGTCGGCGAACTCGGTAAAGTTGATATGGGCGGCGGCGGAACAATCGCCAAGTATGTTGCCAATATGAATGTTGATGTAGTAGACCTCGGTGTGCCTGTACTTTGTATGCACGCACCGTTTGAAATCGTATCAAAAATTGATGTATATATGGCTTACAGAGCATTTTTTGCATTCTTTGATGATAAAATTTAAAAAATTTCAAAAAACACTTGCTTTTTCTAAAAGAATGTGGTAATATACTACTTGCGGTTAATAATTAACCGCATATGCGCTGGTAGCTCAGCTGGATAGAGTGTCTGACTACGAATCAGAAGGTCGGGAGTTCGAGTCTCTTCCAGCGCGCCAATAACACACCTTGGTTTTTCAGGGTGTGTTATTTTTTTGAAATATCTGCGATGAGATTTGCTAAGCATTGTAATTGTTAAATTTTTCGTTAAGTCCGAAATACAATAAACTTGTGTCTGCAAAAACTTTATTTTCACTATTTGTACCTTTCTGTAAATCCTGTTGAATTTCTTTATCGTAAAGTATGCTTCCGTAATTATCTATAGCTGAATTATTATCAAATTCAACACAGAACTTATTATTTTGTTTATCTCTATATGTTTATCTCTATATATAAGTGTGGTTTTTACAGATGACCAAGAGTTGTTTCCATAGGAATCAAAAGTAAATGAATCATTATATTTTTCTGTCAAATATTTTTCAACAGTATCAGTGACTGTTGACATAAATCTGTTGACACGAATTTTTAATTACGATAATATAGTTAGTGTAAAGAAACGGCTTTAGCTGTTTATCTTTTAAGACAAATTATTTTTATAACCGTCTTGTATTCGCAGTACAAGGCGGTTATTTTTTACAATTTCAGATTTAAGGTAAATAACAATTCACTAAAAAAGTTTTTATCAAAACTTGGCACAAATTGTGGTTTAAGGCGAGTAATTTATAATTTAGGTCAAGCCTTTAATTAAAAAAAGGTTGTCCATATTTTTAATGCGAATAATTAGGAATGACTTTTTAAAAATTTTTTGTAACTTTTACATAAATTTTACTTGAAATATTTAAGATTTAACAATATAATAAGAATAATAAGGAGTGATATAATGGCTTCAACAATTGATGTAAAAAAGAAACAAGATTTAAAAAAATGGCTTGAAATGCCTTACAATAACAGAGAGCTAAGCTGGCTCGATTTTAACGCCCGTGTACTTGAAGAGGCTTTTGAAAAGGAAAATCCTATAATGGAAAGATGTAACTTCCTTTCAATTACAGCCTCAAACCTTGACGAATTTTTTATGGTTCGTGTTGCAGGCGTACTTGATAATATTCATCGTGGCACAAATAAGCCCGACCCGTCGGGACTTACACCTAAAATGCAGATGAAAAAAATCAGTGAAAAAGTACATGCCTTTGCCGAAAAGCAGTACAACTGCTACAATCGTTCCATTATTCCGTCACTGAGAGCAAACGGTATTAACTTTGTTAAGGCAGATGAAATGACCGACGAGCAAAAAGCATTTGCAGACGATTATTTTCAGAGAGTGGTATTCCCTGTTCTCACACCGATGGCGGTTGACACAAGCCGACCTTTCCCATTGCTTGCAAACAAAAGTCTTAACATTGCAGTTCTGCTTACAAATGCAGAGGGAGAAGAATTTTATGCGCTTGTACAAGTGCCGTCAATCCTTCCGAGATTTTTGGAACTTCCCGCAAAAGGCAAGCGTGACTTTATAACCCTTGAAAGAATTATTACTATTCATCTCGGCGAACTGTTTGAGCTTTATAACATCAAACAGTCGGCAGCTTTCAGAATCACAAGGGACTCTGACCTTGACATTGACGAGGACACGGAAGACCTTATGGAGGAAATTAAAAAATCCATTAAAAAGCGTCAGCGCGGTGTGCCTGTAAGACTTGAGTTTTCTAAAAAATGCCACAAGTCAATCCGCAAATTCCTTGTAGATGCATTGCATGTAACCGAGGACGAAATTTATGTACAGCACGGTCCGCTTGACCTTACTTTCCTTTCTAAATTTGCAAGAATAAAGGGCTGCGAAAAGCTCTGTTTCGAGCCTATTACACCTGTAAATCCGCCTGCCGAGTTTTACGATTGCGACGATATTTTTGAGGCTATCCGTGAAAAAGACAGACTTGTTCATCATCCGTATGAGAGTTTTGATGTGGTGGTTGACTTTGTCAAAAAAGCCGCAAAAGACCCGAATGTACTTGCAATCAAGCAGACTTTATACCGTGTAAGCGGTAACTCTCCTATCGTTGCGGCACTTATTAAAGCCGCCGAAAACGGCAAACAGGTTACTGTACTCGTTGAGCTTAAGGCTCGTTTTGACGAAGAAAATAACATTCAGTGGGCAACCAAACTTGAAAAAGCAGGCTGTCATGTAATTTACGGACTTACAGGTCTTAAAACTCACTGCAAAATCTGCCTTGTTGTACGAAAAGACGAGGACGGAATCCGCCGTTATCTGCATATGGGTACAGGTAACTACAACGACAGCACCGCAAGGTTCTACACAGACATCGGTATGTTTACCTGCCGTGAAGAATACGGCCTTGACGCATCGTCATTATTCAACACACTTACAGGCTATTCTTTACCGCCCGAATACAATAAATTTATTGTTGCTCCTCAAGGTATGCGACCTTTCTTTGAGGAAATGATAAGAAAAGAAATCGAAAACGCAAAACAGGGACTTCCCGCATCAATCACTGCAAAGGTAAATTCACTTGTAGACCCCGCAATTATCAGCTTGCTTTACGAGGCATCGCAGGCAGGCGTAAAAATTGAACTTATCGTGCGTGGTATTTGCTGTCTTATTCCCGGATTAAAGGGATGGAGTGAAAATATAAAGGTAATCAGCATTGTAGGACAACTCCTTGAGCACAGCCGAATTTTTAAATTTGAAAACAACGGCAATCCGCTCTACTACCTTGGCAGTGCAGACTGGATGCAGAGAAACCTTGACAGACGAGTTGAACTTGTGTTCCCTGTTGAGGACGAAGACATTAAAAACAGGGTTGAACAGATTTTAAAAGTTACGCTCAAAGACACGGTAAATGCAAGAAAGCAGTTACCCGACACCACATATCACCTTGTAGATAAGCGTGGCAGAAAACGACTTAACAGCCAAAAACATTTTTCAAAACTTGCACAACAGGCACAAAATGCCGTTAAAAAACAGACATATGTAAGAACAGTAGGCACTCCTATAGTACCTGCAAAGGAAGGAGAAAAAGCAGAATGAAAAGAATCGGTATTTTAACAAGCGGCGGTGACTGTCAGGGACTTAACTCTACTATCCGTGCAGTCGCAAAAACACTTTATCAGAATTACGGCAATGACGGCGTGCAGATTATCGGCATTATTGACGGCTACCGAGGACTTATTTACAACGAAACAAGGATGATGAAACCTGATGATTTTTCGGGTATTCTTACAAGGGGCGGTACTATTCTCGGCACATCAAGACAGCCGTTCAAACTTATGAGAGTTATTGACGAAAACAGCGTTGATAAAGTTGCCGAAATGAAAAAGAACTATAAGAAACTTGAGCTTGACTGCCTTGTTGTTCTCGGCGGAAACGGCACACAGAAAACCGCAAACCTCTTGCGTGAAGAGGGCTTGAATGTTGTTTCTCTGCCAAAAACAATTGACAATGACCTTTGGGGTACAGATAAAACATTTGGTTTTCAGAGCGCCGTTGACATTGCAACAAATGTTATCGACTGTATTCACACCACCGCAACCTCACACGGAAGAGTTTTCATTGTTGAGGTTATGGGGCACAAGGTTGGCTGGCTGACTTTGTATGCAGGTATTGCCGGCGGTGCGGATGTTATTTTAATTCCGGAAATTCCGTACGATATTAATTCCGTAATTAATACAATTAAGAAAAGAACCGAAAGCGGAAAGAAATTCTCAATTCTCGCCGTTGCAGAGGGTGCAATTTCAAAAGAGCTTGCGGCTATGCCGAAGAAAAAAAGAAAAGCCGCTATGGCTGAAATCGCATATCCGTCAATCTCATACAAAATTGCAAAAGAAATTCAAGACGCAACAGGTCAGGAAACAAGAGTTACCGTACCCGGACATTTCCAGAGAGGCGGAAGTCCTGACGCATACGACCGTGTGCTCTCCACCCGTTTCGGTATTGCAGCTGCCGAACTTATAATAAACGGTGACTACGGCAAAATGGTTGCACTTGTAAATAATAAAGTAGTTGCCGTACCGCTTGAGGAAATTGCAGGCAAGCTGAAAGCCGTTCCTGCCGACCACGAAATAGTAGCCGCCGCAAGAAAGATGGGCATCTGCTTCGGTGACGAAAAATAATTAACAATTTGAGCTTGAAATGTTGAAAACATTGGCAGTGTGAGTATTAACCTCACACTGCCGTTTTCTTTATTATATCGTTTTACAAAAACTAATCTTCCCCTCCTTATCAAAACCAAAAAAATTGCCCGAAAAAGCAAAAATCTCATTTCAAAATCAATGAAATGAGATTTCTGCTAATATAAAAATCAAACTTCCAATTTCTTAACCACTGAAATAGAAACAATGTAAGAAACCACTAAATAAACTATAATGCAAACTCCGCTTGCGAGTAATGTTTGTACCGAAATGTTATTTACTGCAAGGGTAGAAACCGCATTACCAAGCCATAAACAGCTTAAATTAATATGTAAGTATGAGCTGATTATCGATATTCCTGTTGGCAAAGCCAAAAGAGCAAGCAACGAAACAACTATTGCAGGAGCGCTCTTTTTAAAGATTGAACACAGCATAAAGAATATGCCGGCAAATGAGATAAGTCCAAACACAAGGATAATTAATTGCGGAATAAACAGAGCGTATATTGAGCCGATGTTATGATATAACGCGCTTGATACCGCAAAAACAGCAACTAAATTGAGGATTACCATAAAAAGGGTGCTGACAATAACCGCCATAAACTTTGCCGTAAAAATCGACTGTCTGCTGTAACCTCGTGAAATAATATTTTTCAATATGCCGTTGTCAAAATCATTGCAAATAAAGCTGCAAATAAACATTAGTATAAATACTGTAACGGGACTTGTTTTAAAAAATCCTATTGCACTGATAATACCGGACTCCGGTGATACTATTTACTGCATATTTTGCGAAGATTGTAACGAAAACATACCGAATGAGCAAAGCAGGTAAATCAAACTAAGTGCAACCGATGCAAAAGTCCAAATATAAAGGCTTTTGTTTTTGAAAAGCTCACGAAGTTCAAATAATAATAACCTTTTCATTTTATGCCCCTACCTTGCGTAAAAAGTATTCTTCAAGATTAATTGCGTGAATAGAAATCTGATTTACCGTAACACCATTTTCAACAAGATATTTATTAATTTGACCCGTTCTGTCAATCATTGAGTCAAGATAAACAGATTTATTATAAATATGTATCTGTTGAGGCGGCATAATTTTTGATAAAATCTCCGCCGCTTTTTGCGGATTGTCAGGCACAATTAAAACTCTGTCGCTGCATTTTTGTGAAAGCTCAACAGCGGAAATTTCTTCTATAAGTTTGCCGTCATGAATAAATCCATATCGTGTGGCAATCTTTGACAGTTCCTCAAGCAAATGGCTTGAAATCATAAAGGTAATTTTCTTTTCGGTATTTAGTCTGATGATTAAATCACGAATCTCCATAATACCTGTCGGATCAAGTCCGTTTATCGGTTCGTCAAGAATAAGCAATTCTGGATTGCCGAGCAAAGCCATAGCAATTCCAAGTCGCTGGCGCATACCGAGCGAAAACTGTCCTGCTTTTTTGTTGCCTGTATTGCCAAGACCTACAAAATCAAGAATTTTCCTGACACATTTGTCTGAACTTCCTGTAAGAATTGCCATTCTCTTCATATTTTCGTATGCGGTGCAGTTTTTATAAATTGACGGAAACTCAATGAGCGAACCGATTTTCTTCCTTGCAGTGTTGAGCGGCTCACCGCCAAAGAGGGTAATTTCGCCACTGTCGGGAAAAGCAAGCCCTAACACCTGGCGCATAAATGTAGTTTTGCCTGCGCCGTTCTTGCCCACAAATCCGTAAATATCACCTTTGTTTATCGTAAGGCTGATGTTGTTAGAAACAATTTTATAACCGTATTTTTTCACTAAATTTTGTGTCGATAATATTGCACTCATAATTATTCTCCGTAATTAGTTTTTAGCGTCATAAATTCTTATTAAGAGGTCAAGAACCTTGAAGTAGAGCCAAATTACTGTAAATGCCAAGCCAAATGAAACTGACCACTCGTATTCTTTTGGGCGCTGATTTTCAACTGTTTCACGAATAATCTGAAAGTCGCTGATAAGAAACAAAGCTGCGATAATAATAAAAATAACTGACATTGCTATGTCAAAGATAGGATTTCCTGCGAAAATCATTACATAACCTCTTGTTGCAGTAATGAGGTAGCCGATAAAAGCAAGGATTGAAATGCTTATTGTTGAAAGTAAAAGTGCAAGTGTAACAGATTTAAATTTTTCTGTTGCCTTAATCTTGCCTGAAGTATAGAGTAAAAGCATTGTAAATACGATTACAAGAGCTTATATGTCAATACAATATAGGCAATTTTACACTATTCTTGCATCCTGTATACACAAAAAAGGATTGCAGATTTTGCTCTGCAATCCTTTTGAATATGATTATAACTTTTACGAATTATGCGATATAAATCTGTAATGCGGTTGCGTCAAGAATATCAAGCTTGCCGTCGCCGTACATATCGGCAGCGTCAAACCAAGCCTTATTTGTAACATCAATAAGCGGATTTTTATCGTCGTTTGAAATGTGAATCTGCAAGTGTGTAACATCGTTTACATCTACAACTCCGTCGCGGTTTACATCGCCCTTTATGATAGTTTCCTGCTCACCGCCGTCCGAAATATAGAACGACTTTGTGCTTTCAGCTATACAGCCGTCTGAATCAATAGCCTTTACAGACAATGTGTATGTGCCTGCATTATTTGCTGTAAAATTGTATGTATTGTCAGATGAAGTCTTTACAGTTGCACCGTTTACCGTAAACTCGTAAGTAACATTGCCATGGTTGTTGTATGGCTCTGCTTTAAGCTCGAGTGCTGTGCCAACAGGCTGAGATGAGCTCTTGTCTGCGCCAAAGTTTACTTCAAACTCTGCCTCCTGAACCTGTGTATCAGGGAGGATCTTGCCAAGTCTTGCAAGCGGAACTGTAATGTTGTCTATATCCTCTTTTTCGTGTGAAGTAGACGGATCGTAGCTGTATTCAGCATCTGCAACATCAAGCATTGAGGGGTCGTGTGGAAGTGTATCCATACCCGAAGTACCGTATGTGAGAATCTGCATTGCGCCAATGCCCTGAGTTTCTACATAATTTCTGTCGATACCGAGTGCAGAGTAAGGAATAGCAACCTCGTAAACATAACCGTAGTTTTTCTTGTAGCCGAGTTTAAAGAAATCAACCCAATTTGAGTTAGGGTCAGTGTTGTCGCCTAAAGTTCTGTCGCCCTTTACTTCTCTTACACCGTAGAGAGTTTCGCTCTTTGTGCCGTTTGCAAATTTAATTTTGAATCCGTTCCGGTTATCCTGTGCCTGATAGTTTGTTACGCCAATCGGAACTCTTGTATCATAATCAAACAGGTATGTTCCGTCCGTATCCTGAACATCAGCCTTGAAGATTGATGCGCCGCCGTTTGAATTGTTTGAATCGAAAGCAACAAGTGTATCAATGTGAGTTGTAAAGCCTACACCGCCGTCTTTTGCTACGCCGCCGTCACAACCCCATACAAACGGATTTGTGTAAACAGAGCCGTCTTTGTTTGTGCCTACTGCCTTGCCTGTTGCCTGCTTGCTTGGGTCTATTGAAAGCGCAATATACATTGGAATACTGTTTCTCCAAGGGCGAGCCTCATTTGATGCCGCAAAATTATCGTTCGGAGAAGTAATGTATGTTGTATTTGCCATTTCACACATAAAGTAGAGGTTTTCATCGTCCCATGCGCCATAGAGAGCGTATGCGTCCCACGGCTGCTCATGCATTGAAGATGGCATATATACTCGGGGGTCATCGTTTGCTGTACCCTGAGCAATAATCATTGAGCTGTCCCAATCGCTTACATCGCCGTCAACAGAAATTGCCTTGTATTTACCCAGCTGCATATTCGGGTTTGTTCCGTAATAGCCGCTTTCGGGAGCTGTTGTGTGTCCGTCCGAGTCAGCAGAAAAAGTTGTTTTGCCTGCTGTAAATGTTTTGTTGTAAGTGAAAGTCTGTGTTGTTTCAACACCGTCATCGCCTGTTGCTGTAAGCACAAGAGTAATTTCGCTGTTACCGATTTTACCCTCGCCTATTTCAATAATTGTGCCGTCGGTATAAGATTTTTTTGCCGAACCGTCAACAGAATAGTATCCTACTGAGGCATTTTTTAGTCCGAGCTGAACCTGCAAAAATTCTGATGAAAAGCTTGTACCGGAGGCTTTGTAAACAATTCCGTATCCATGAGAATCAGGCTTGCCGTAATCTACCCACTGCTTTGCGGCTGTGAGGAGCTTGCACTGACCTGCCTTTAAAGAAAGTCCGCTTGCCTTTGGATACTGCTCCTTGCCCTCGTCCTTTTCTTTGCCGTTATTAAAAATAATGCTTTCTGATTTATATGCTGAAGTAAAGCTTGCCTTGTAAAGTCCGTCATCAGTTGCGCTCATCAGCTGACCCGGCCATTTGGCATTTTCTTTTGTGCCATAGGCATAAATATAAACATTTTCCCAATTAAAAACCGAATTATCAAAATATACCTCTGAGCCGTCTGCTGCGGCAGCCGCCGAAACAGCTGTTATCACCATGGCAGACATAATGATAGCTGCACTAAGCAACAAACTTATAATTTTTTTGCTTGTTTTCATAAAAAATCAACTCCTAAATTCAAACTTTATTTAAAATTATATCATTACCTCATTTTATTTACAACAATAAAAAAACAATTTTGTTTACTTGACCAAAGAGTATAAATGATTTTTGAACAAAAAAGCAAGACATATGACTTATTGTATAAATCATATGCCTATATTTTATATAATATTTTTATTTAGTTTACAGTTATCTCTTATATATCCTTTTCCACTTGCCTGTCCGATACTCCAAAAACGATATAATCCAATTTGAAAACCAACCGATCGGCACTGCAATCCATACCATTTGCAAGCCGAAAATCGGTGCAAATGCCATTGCAACAAATACTCGGATAAACAGATTCACAAAATTTGCGACTGTAAACATTTTCATATCGCCCGCACCTCGCAAAAGTCCGTCAACCGCCATTTTAAATCCGATAAAGCAGAAGAACCACCCCATAAAGCTAAGGTATCCGCAACCCGTATTCATTGCGGTTATTGTGCCGTCATCACCGAGAAACATTGATACAATCAAACTGTTAAAAGGTTCTATAAGCAGAATAAGTAAAATAGAAAATGCTGCCACAAGAATGTTTGCGGCATGGTAACCCTCTACAACACGCTTTTCATTCTTTGCACCCAAATTTTGCGCAGTGTACGAAGACACAGCATTGTTTATACTGTTAAAAGGAACTATGCAAAGCGATTCCACTCTTATTGCGGCAGAATATCCTGCGAGAGCCTCCGAACCGAAGCCGTTTACCACCGACTGCACAAGCATCATTCCGATTGATACCGTTGACTGCTGAATAATTGACGGAAAAGCAATTTTTGCCATAGGCAAAAGCTCACTCTTTTCAAAAAATTTTGCACGACCTATGTTGAGCTTTTTAAACTCCCACACAAGCACTATGAATGATAATACAACCGAAATTCCTTGTGCAATAAGTGTTGCCCAGGCAACGCCCGTTACACCCATACTGAAATTTTTTACGAGCAAAAGGTCGAGCGCAACATTGAACACCGATGAAAAAATCAAAAAATAAAGCGGTATTTTAGATTTTCCGAGTGCATTGAACATTGCGGAAAGCACATTATACATAAATAAAAACGGCAAACCCGCAAAGTAAATGTTCAGATAATCTACCGCCAGATCAAGTACATCAGACGGAGTATTGAGCGCAATAAGAATAAGACGGCTGAACACAAGACCGATAATTCCAAGCAAAACACTAAGTGCGGTAAAAGCAATCAGCGCAGTGTACACTGCCGTTTTTGTCTTTTTATATTCCTTGGCGCCAAAATACCTACTGACTATTACCGACGCACCGATTCCGCCGCCAATTGCCACACAAATAAAAATATTTGTAAGCGAATATGACGCACCTACCGCCGCCAAAGCCTTTTCACTTACAAATCTGCCTACAATAGCCGAGTCCGCCATAGTGTATGTCTGCTGAAAAATATTACCTATAATAATAGGCAGAGCAAACACAAAAAGCGCATACATCGGCTTTTTCTTAACTAAATAATCATTATTCACATAAATCACCTATCCGCAGATATTATAACATATCTTGTCGGAAAAAGGAATATTGTTTAATCACGGTTTTGCAGATGTACACCGCTAAGCCATAAATTAAACCAATTTTGATAAAGAACCTCAGAAAAGGCTTTGGGCAGTGCTCAAACGAACACTGCCCTTCGCAAACTATTATTTAGAGTTTGATTATGAAACTTGTTATCTGATTAATTATAAAAGAGTTTTAAGATAGTCGCTTATCTCTTTTTCGGTAGTCATTGCAAGTACCTTTTCGGCAACCTTGTCTGCCTCTGCCTTTGACCATGCAGAAATTGTTTTTCTTACCTTTAATACCGACGGTGCGGATACACTGAACTCGGTAAGTCCGAATGACATAAGTAACGGCACCATCATCGGGTTAGCCGCTGCCTCGCCGCACATACCTACAGAAATATTATTCTTGTTTGCGCAATCAATAATATACTTAATGCCCCTTAATACACTTGGCTGTAACGGAGAATACAGATATGCAACATCGTCATTTCCTCTGTCGCAAGCCATTGTATAACCCGTAAGGTCATTTGTACCGATGCTGAAAAAGTCGGATTCTTTTGCAAGAATATCAGCAATCATAACTGCCGCCGAGGTTTCTGTCATAATGCCTACAGGGATATTTTCGTTAAATTCTACTCCCTGTTCCCTAAGTTCAGCCTTAACCTCTTCAACAAGAGCCTTGCCCTCTCTAAGTTCTTCAACGGCTGTAATAAGCGGGAACATAATTCTTACATCGCCAAAAGCGCTTGCTTTTACAATTGCACGGAGCTGTGTTTTGAACAAATCTTTATGCTTTAAGCAATATCTGATTGCTCTGAAGCCCAAGAAAGGATTTTCCTCTTTTTTAAGTCCGAGATAAGGAATTTCCTTGTCGCCGCCGATGTCAAGAGTTCTGATAATTACAGGCTTTCCCTTTAATGTAAGCGCCGCCTTTTTGTAAGCGTCAAACTGCTCGTCCTCTGTAGGCAAAGCGGTTCTGTCCATAAATAAAAATTCAGTTCTGAACAAACCAACGCCCTCGCCGTCTGCATCAACTGCCTTTATTGCGTCCTCCGGCTTGCCGATATTGCAGAAAAGCTCGTATTCCTCACCGCTTAAAGCTTTAGTTGCCTTGCCTCTGAAATTTTCAAGTTCTTTGCGCTCTTTAAGAAAATTAATTCTCTTTGTATCGTACTCCTGAATAACAGCGTCATCCGGCTCATCAATTACTACGCCCTCACTGCCGTCAACGATTACATATTCGCCTGCCGAAAGTTTTGAAACCGCACCGTTTACGCTTAGCACGGCGGGAATTTCAAGTGCCCTTGCAAGGATAGCCGAATGAGATGTTTTGCCGCCTGTTTCGGTAATAATTCCGACAATATTTTCTTTATTGATGCCTGCTGTCATGGACGGAGTAAGTTCTTTTGCGACAACTACCGTGCCCTTTGGCGCTGCCGAAAGTTTTACTTCTTTTACTCCGAGCAAAATGCTTAGCATACTTGTTTTTAAGTCTTTTACATCTGCCGCTCTTTGCTGTGTAAGTTCGTCATCTGTGGCAGAAAACATAGAGATGAACATATCGCACATATACTCAAGTGCAGCCTCGGCGCACTGACCGTTATCAATCAACTTTTCAATTTCGCCGCACATATACGGGTCTTTCATCATCTGAATGTGACCCTCAAGAATTTCTGCCTCTTTTTTACCTGCCGACGCTTTCAGCGCATCTGCCTGTGCCGCAGTATTGTCGCAAAATATTTTAACCGCATTTCTGAAACGCTCAACCTCTGCCTCGGTATCCGTAACAGTTACATTATTATATTCAAGTTTTGTTTCTTCTACAATCATTACTCTTCCGAGTCCGATACCCTCGGAAGCGGGTGTTCCGTGTAACATAATCTCACCTGCTTTCAAATTTTAGAAAGAAAGCGTGCCAAAAGACACGCTCCCGTTTTTATTCACCAAGTCCGCCTTCAATAAGCTCTACTGCCTTTGCAAGAGCCTCTTCTTCGTCAGGACCGTTACATTCTACTACAAACTCGCTGCCGCACTTAATACAAGCTGCAATAATATTTAAAAGACTTTTTGCATTAATTTTGCTTGAGTTGAAATCAATTGTAACATCACTCTGGAACTTTGCCATTGCTGTTGCAAATACTGATGCGGGACGCATATGAAAACCTGATGCATTATTTAATGTAAGTTTTTTTGATACCATAATAGAAAACCCCTTTATAATAGTTTTGTGTTAGACAGGGAGGGCTACTCCCTGTCTGAATTAAGTTTATTTTATCATATTTTAAGAAAGAATGGAAGATTTTTTGTGAAATTTATTTAACTTTTTTTAATCTCTTTGTTAAGAGGTTTTTTAAGAAGTGCAAGCATAAACATTGAAACTACTGCACCGATTGCAAGAGCAAGGAGGTAGAAATACCATGTACCCTGCATTGTTGCGAATACGAAGATACCGCCGTGAGGAGCCATAAGCTTACAGCCAAAGAGAGCTGAAAATGCGCCTGCTACTGCAGAACCAACGATACATGAAGGGATAACCTGAAGCGGATGACCTGCTGCGTAAGGAATTGCACCTTCTGTGATGAATGAAAGTCCCATTACATAGTTTACGGGAGCATTCTTTCTTTCTTCGTCTGTCCAACGATTCTTGAAGAATGTGTTTGAAAGAGCGATTGCGATTGGAGGAACCATACCGCCGATCATAACTGCTGCCATAATGATGTATGCCTGATCGTCTGCGTTTGCAAGGTTAAGTGTTGCGAATGCATAAGCTGCCTTGTTGAAAGGACCACCCATGTCGATAGACATCATACCTGCGAGGAGTGCACAGAGCGGAACCATCATTGCAGGGTTAGAGGCAATAGCGTTAAGGCCGTCTGACATACCTGAGTTAATCATACCCATGAACGGGTTGACTGCGCACATTACAACGAGAATACCGCCGAGTCCGAGAAGCGGATAGATGAGAACTGGCTTGATACCCTCAAGAGCCTTAGGCATCTTATCGCACATTTTTTCAATAGCAAGCATTAAGTAACCGCCTACGAAACCTGCAAGCAAGCCACCGAGGAAGCCTGACGGAACTGTGTTAACAGCACCCGGATCTGCAAAGGTTGCGCCTGATGTTGCAAGGAAACCGCCTACAAGACCAACGAGAAGGCCAGGACGGTCTGCAATTGACATTGCGATAAAGCCGGAAAGAATAGGAACCATAAGGTTAAATGCCACACCGCCGAGTGTCTTAAACCATGCGGCTGCAGGAGTTACCGTACCGAATGTACTGCCAACCTCCTGTGCGTTAACACCGCATGCAATATCAATAAGGAATGCAATTGCAATGAAGATACCGCCTGCTACAACGAACGGGAGCATATGTGATACACCGTTCATAAGGTGACCGTAAGCGCCGCCTCTCTTCTTTGGAGCATCTGCAGAACCGCCTTTGTGATGATATACGGGAACTTCTTTGTTTACAATCTTGTTGATAAGCTCTTCCGGCTTATGAATACCGTCTGAAACGGCACACTGTAAAACGGGCTTGCCGTCAAAACGGGCAAGATTTATTGTGATGTCAGCAGCAATGATGATACCGTCACAATTTGCAATTTCTTCTTCGGTAAGCACATTCTTTGCACCGCCCGAACCGTTTGTTTCAACCTTAATCGGAATGTTAAGGCTGTCGCCGGCTTTCTGGAGTGATTCAGCCGCCATATAAGTATGAGCAATACCTGTTGGACAAGCTGTGATAGCAAGAACTCTGTAACCCTTCTTTGCAGGAACTTCTGCCTTTGGTTCATCGGGGAACTTCTCTGTTTCTTTTGCGTCAATAATAGAGATAAATTCTTTCGGAGTTTTTGCGGCTTTAAGTTTCGCTGTAAAATCTTCATGCATTAAAAGCTGCATAAGTCTTGCGAGAACCTCAAGGTGAACATCGCCGTCTGTTGTAGCCGCTATCATAAAAATAAGTTTGCAAGGCTGTCCGTCCGGAGCCTCATAATCTACACCGTTAGGAACTGTAATTGCAGCAAGTGCAGGAGCTTTAACTGCCGTGCTCTTTGCGTGCGGAATAGCAACTTCCATACCGACTGCTGTTGTTCCCATTTCCTCTCTTGCGAGGATTCCTTTCTTATACTCGGCTGCGTTTACAAGATTTCCGCTCTTGTCGTGCAATGAAACGAGCTTGTCGATTGCTGCCTGTTTTGATGCCACTGATACATTAAGCTCTATGGCACTTTGTTTTAATAAATCAGTAATACGCATAAATTTTTCTCCTTTTTAGTTTATTTATTTCTACCCACTCAGAATTGAGCGAGCAATTCATCAATTTTATCTTTTGTGGCAAGTCCGTTTAAAAATGCTGTTGCATTTCCGCAGGCACTGCCGAGCTTTAACGCATAGGCGTAATCGTTTTTGTCAATGCAGCCGGCTACAAAGCCTGCTACCATCGAGTCACCCGAGCCTACTGTATTCAGTACCTTGTGACCTTTAATAACGCCCTCTTTATGAACCTTTCCGAATTCGTCAACAAGTAATGCACCGTCGCCGCCCAGAGAAACGAGAACATTTTTTGCACCCATTTTCTGCAATTCCTGCGCATATTTGACAACATCGCTTTCTGTCTTTACTGTTGTGTCAAAAATTTCTGAAAGCTCCTGACGGTTCGGTTTGATTAAAAACGGTTTGTATTTTAGTGAATTAACAAGCAACTTTTTAGTTGCGTCAACTACAATTCTTACATCTTTTCCGTCAAGTTTTTCGATGATTCTTTCATAAACATCGTCAGGCAATGTATTTGGAATATTTCCTGCAATGATAAGTGTATCGCCGCTCTGAATATTGTCGATTTTATCAAACAGATTCAAAAGTTCTTCCTCATCTATGTGCGGTCCTTGACAGTTGATTTCGGTTTCTTCGCCTGCCTTGATTTTGATGTTTATTCTTGAAATTCCGCTTTTAAGTGTGATAAAATCTGCTGTGATTTTAGGATTTTTAAGACCTTTTTCAATAGCCTCTCCGGTAAATCCTGCAACAAAACCAAGCGCTGTGCTCTTGATACCGAGTTCGGCAAGTACGCACGAAACATTTATTCCCTTGCCGCCGATGTAATATTCCTCGCTTGTTGTTCTGTTTGTAATGCCTGTCTTAAGCTCATCAAGACGAACGATGTAATCAATTGACGGGTTTAGTGTAACTGTGTAAATCACTTCATAACCTCCTTGATTATTGTTTTTTCCGAAAACTCATTATACGGGAGTTTGTCGGTTATAATACAGCAGTCTTTAAGCTCTGCAAAGGTAATCGGAAATACCTTTCTGAATTTGGTATTATCGGCAAGAACAAAAGACATATAACTTCTTTTTATAACTTCCTCTTTGATCAAGCCCTCTTCCATATCAGGAGTGGTAAAGCCTGCATTTAATTCAATTCCGTTAGTACCCATAAAGGATTTTGTAAAGTTAAAGGTTTTCAGCGACCTTAAACCTTCCGCGCCCATAATAGCCTCGGTAGCAGGTTTGATTCTGCCGCCGATTGTGTATGTTGTAAGTCCCTTTCTTATAAGATTTTTTGCGTGGGTAATACCGTTTGTAACATAGGTTGCGTTTTTGTTTGTAATGTAATCTGTGAGAATATCAGTGGTTGTGCCTGCGTCTATATATACAAAATCCGTATCGTTAATAAGTTTTGCACAATAGATTGCGATTGCTTTCTTTTCGTCAAGCATTATACCTTCTCTTGATTTCACATCAGCCTCATATACGCCCGAAAGCTGGTGAATTGAGGTTGCTCCTCCGAATACTTTATTAAGCTTGCCCATCTCGTCAAGTGTTGTGAGGTCACGCCTTATGGTTGACTCAGATGTATTCAAAAGCTTTGTAAGCTCCTGTACCGTGACTGTGTTTTTCTCGCTTAATATTTGAAGTATTGTTTGGTATCTTTCCTGAGTAAGCATTTCCCTCACCTCTTGACTACATTATAACACCTGTTTTGTTAAAGTCAAGCAAATTCTTTCAAAAAAATTCATTAAAATTGAAATTCAGTTAGTTTATATCAAAAATCGCATATAATTTTGTGTGTTTTAACAAGTGATTTTGCTTTTGCATTTTTAAGTCATTCAATTTCAGTCATAAATCAGCCAAGATTATTCAAAAATATTCTATCCCGATTACTGTCTTTTTATTCCCGTATTTTATCATTTATAAAAGCAAAAAGCTGTTCGGTAACTCTTGCCCGAACAGCTTTAATGTACTTTTAATATTAAATTTTAATTACGAAGCAATAATAGTCTGAATCTTTGTAACATCGGCAACATCAATTTTACCGTCGCCGTTTGCGTCTGCCGCCTTTGTATTTTTAATTACATATGATGAATTGCCCGAAAGATACATCTGTAAGTATGTAACATCCGATACATCTATTTTGCCGTCATTATTTATATCACCTACAGGTACAGTTTCCTCCTGCAATGCTTTGAATGTAATTTTATTTTTGGTTGCGTATGTCTGCGCCTTTGTATTTTTATAGCCGTAAATTATAAATCCGTCAATAACTCTGCCATCACTATAGCCCACTGCGGTTCTACCAAAATATGTAACATTCTTTGGAATAATAATAGATTTCATAGCTTGGCAATTTTCAAATGCAGATGTTTCGATTGATGTAAGAGTATTCGGCAAAGTTACCGAGGATAATTTTGTACAGTCATAAAAGGACATTGAACCTATTTTTTTAACTGTATTTGGAATGGTTATCTGTGTCAGATTTGTTGCTTTACTAAACAAATTATTCGGCACTGATGTTGCGCCGTTTTCGATTGTGGCTGTTTTAAGTGCCGAACCGTTAAATACATCAATGCCTGCTTTGGTTACAGTCTTCGGTATTGTAATTGTTGTGAGCGCTGTTGTTCCGTTAAATGCACTATAGCCGATTTCGGTAAGAGTATTTGGCAATGCTACCGACGAAAGTTTTTCACAATGATAAAATGACATTGAGCCTACTTTCTTTACTGTATTCGGAATTGTTACTTTAGTTAAATTTTTAGCGTTACTGAAAAGATTGTCTGCTACTGCTGTTGCGCCGTTTTCGATTGTGGCTGTTTTAAGTGCCGAACCGTTAAATACATCAATGCCTGCTTTGGTTACAGTCTTCGGTATTGTAATTGTTGTGAGCGCTGTTGTTCCGTTAAATGCGCTATAGCCGATTTCGGTAAGAGTATTTGGCAAAGTTAACGATGATAGACTTTTACAACCGTAGAATGACATTGAGCCTATTTTTTTAACTGTATTCGGTATAGTTACTTTAGTTAAATTTTTAGCGTTACTGAAAAGATTGTCTGCTACTGCTGTTGCGCCGTTTTCTATAGCGGCTGTTTTAAGTGCCGAACCGTTAAATACATTATTACCGGCTGTTGTAACTGTTTTTGGAATTGTAATTGTTGTAAGTGCTGTTGTTCCTTCAAATGCATTATAGCCAATTTCCGTAAGATTGCTTGGTAATGTAACTTTTGAAAGTTTTGTACAATTGTGAAATGCCATTGAACCGACAACTTTTATTGTATTTGGTATTTTAACAGAAGTTAATGTGCTATTGTTGTAAAAAGAATTATCAGAAATTTTTACAACATTTTTATTTAAAATTTGTGACGGAATTGTAATATCGGTTGCTATACCCTTATATCCCGCAATATTTACGGTATCATCTGAATTTACAGTATATTCATAGTTGCCGCTTATAAAAATAGTTGCCGCATTTGCTGTAATTGAAATCACAGATAACCCGCTTACAGCTAAAACCACAGCAATAATTAATGCTAAAAATTTTTTCATTTATTTTCTCTCCTTGTCATTATGACAAAATATTTTATATACTTCTCAATATAATAATAGCAAATATGAAATTTACTGTCAATACAAAATTGTGCAATTCAGTTACATATACAATCATCAAAAATATAAATTTTTTTATTTGTCAACTTTAACACAAAAAGGTCACATCATTGCATAAGCGGAAAGTATTTGTGGGCTTTGCCCACACCCACAGCATTAGAAAAGGTTGACCAAACTTTTCTAATTGCTTGGAAAATCAATTTGCTAAACCATAATTTATTAATGCTATCTCAAATAATCTTATAGCCTTTGACCGAAAACAAATCAAAGGCTATATATTTTTCTCAATATTACTTTTCAAAATCAATTGAAAGGCTCTTTTTGTCGGAAGTAAATTTACGGCACGCTACCCCTGCCGACTGCAACATTCTTTTAGACGCAACAGTTGCGGCGCTGTCGGCATATTTATCATAAAGATAAACGACCTCTGCTATACCCGACTGAATAATGGCTTTTGCACATTCGTTGCAAGGAAAAAGGTCAACATACAGCCTTGCGCCCTTAAGATTTTTGCCTCTTGCATTAAGTATAGCATTAAGCTCGGCGTGTACCACATAGCTGTACTTTGTGTCTTCACCATCTCTGCACCACGGATAATCATCATCGGAACAGCCGAAAGGAAAGCCGTTGTAACCTGTTGAAAGAATGATATTGTTATTGTCTACAATACACGCACCTACTTGAGTGTTCGGGTCTTTACTGCGCTTTGAGGCAAGAATAGCCACACCCATAAAGTATTCGTCCCATGAAATATAGTCTTTTCTCTTCATATTATCTTTATCCTCCTTATCAATAACCTGATTTTTTCAAGTCTGCAAGTATCTGCACATAAAATTCTCTTATGTCAAAGTCCTTAATATTTTCACGGTTAAGGTCGATCATATCTCCGTGAGAAATACCTCTTTTACCTTTTGTAGTAATGTATGTATATTTTTCGCCCCAGGCAAAGGAGTTTTCTGAAACCAAGCCGTCATTCTCGCCGTCAAAATATTTTACAAGATTGTATGAAAAGTTAAGCGGAAATTTTCCTCCCGACGCTCTGTTCAGCTTTGAACCAAAGCTCTGATAATAAACCTTTGGTGAGTCAAATACATCAGCGTTAAGTTTCGTACAATTTGCCTGCGTAAGGTCGGTTACGGCAGAGATGAAGTCGGGATTTTTGTCGCCAAACTTTAAAAGTGCGTTATTGTATGCAAAAGCAATTTTGTTTTTAACATTAGGCGAAACTTTTGTTAAAAGATAGTCGGCAAAACCGCAGCCACGATGCGGAGTGTTTATTGTGGTGAGCGATGCTGTCATATCTTCAACGCCGTAACAGGCAATCGCCTTTCTGCAATCAAGCCCGCCCTTTGAATGAGCAATAATGTTCAGCTTTTCACAACCTGTTTCTGCAACGATTTGTTTAATTCTCTCGGCAATCTCTTTTGCGCTGTCATCTACAGATGCGGCTGATTCGTGATTACCGTAGTAAATTTCTGCGCCGTTTGCAATAAGCTCTGCCGGCACTCTGCCCCAATAATTGAAATATGCGCTGTCACGAAAAAACACACCGTGCACAAGTAACACAGGGTATTTTGTTTTGCAAATTTTCTCATTGATTCTTTTTCTGTCTTGTTTGGCTTTATCAATCTCAAAATTAACCTCTTGGATAGTTATTTTTATAATAACGCCAAGACAAAATAAATTTACAATCGGAATAAAACCGCAAATTATTCCGATAAACCTATGCTTTATGCCAAGTTGAACCGATGTGCAATAAACGGAAATAATACCGTTCCAAAACAAAATAAACTCCGCAAGCAGAGCACCTCCAAGGCACAGCGCCCATTTTACCCAATTGTCGGGTAACATTTGAAAAGCCGACTGAATATAAATCACACTTGAAAGCAGAGTTGTTATTAAAAATTGCAAGAGCAATTCACTGCCGTGTGCAATCATTCTGAATTTAAAAGACGGATAGCCGCCCTTTGCACCGGACGGAAAAACATTTGCGGCAACAAACGCAAAAACACTGATAAGCGGCAAATACCACCTGTCAAGCATCTCTGCAAGAAAAATGCCGTTAATACCGACCATAAGCATAAGCGTGAGCAACAGCCTATAAAAGAATGTAAACACTCCGGATTTTTTCATTAAATCACCCGTTTTTATAATAACACGCACACACAAAAATTGCAACTAAAAGTAAAACTTGCGTTGCGGCATAACAAAAGCGGTCACATATTGCGACCGCTTTTATATTACCTATGATTTAATATTTTTATTAAGAAACACAATTTGCAATGTACTGCTGAAGCAAAGTTGCGTCTAAAATATCCACATAGTCGTCTTCATTAACATCCGCAAATTTTAACTGCTCGCTTGATAAATTAATTAAATCAACATTATATTTCATAATCAAAGTTACATCATTTACATCAACCTTGCCGTTCATATCAACATCTCCAACCATTGTGTTGCCGATTGTAAATGCTTTTTCAACAGTTCCGCTGTAATTACCAATACCGCTGATAATAGCAGTGGCAGTGCCGACAGAAGTGTTATTTTTGAATGTTACGGTATAGTCCTTATCCTTAACAAGGGCAATGCCGTTGTTTTCGAGTATCATTTCGGGAACAACCGCCTTGCCGGAGTACTCGCAGTTTTTAACAACAATTTTAGGAATTGTTGAAATATCGCACCTTGTAATATCAAACCAGCAAATATTTCTTCCTGTGAAATTACCAATACCCTTAATTACAACAATACCTATGCCCACATTGAGGTTGTTTTGGTATTCTACGGTATAATCAATATCTTTAGCTAAGGTGTAGCCGTCCATTGATACTGCAACATCAGGCTTAATTTCCTTGCCCGAATACGGCACCGAGTTAATGCTCGAAACCTTGCAGTCATTCACATCAACATTGTTAATTGTAAAGGTCTTTGTAGTGTATCCAACAAAATCGCCCTTGCCCACTATTGTGTATGTATATTCGCCGACGTTTTTAGCCTCGTACGCACCTGTAAGTGTGTAGTCAATGCCCTCGTACAGGGTGTAATCGTTTACCTTTACAACAGGCTTAACAGCTTGCGTTTTTCCGTTGTAGGTAAGGTTTTCGGCAGTTACCTCTGCGTTGCTCAGGTTAATTTGTGTAATGCTTGCCACAAACTCATACGGTGTATCGCAATCTGCCTTTGGAGTGTAGGTTACAGATATATTGCCGTTAGCGTCAGCCCGTACCTGATCCACATACAAAACATTATCATCTGTTAAGAGCTTATTGACATTCTTATCTTTTAAAGAATAAAAATTATAAATACCGTTTGCCTTATATCCTGCAAGCTTAGGTATGCTTAGCCGATGACGCACCTACGGGTTCAAGCGCCTGCTTTGCCCTCAGCACATTAGTACGGTCATAAATCTGAATAGCAACAGGCGAGGTTTGGTTTGATTTATTACCGTTGCCAAGCTCTCCGTATTCGTTATCTCCCCAGGTGTATACCGTACCGTTCTTTTTTAAGGCTATTGTATGATGGGAACCGCCCGCACTGCTTACAACATCACTCATTATTTTTACAGGGGTATAGCTGTTATTGGTTGTCCCGTTGCCAAGCTCTCCGTATTTGTTATATCCCCAAGTATACAGTCCGCCGTCCTTGGATACTGCCGTTGTATGATAATTACCAAGCTCTACGCTCTGCACATTTACGGCTATTCTTTGTGGTCTTGTTAAGTTATTTGTTGTTCCGTTGCCGAGCTGTCCGTAATTGTTATATCCCCACATATACAGACTGCCGTCTTTGGTTATTGCCGCACTGTGCCAGCAGCCAAGACTTACCGCCGCTACATTTTCCATTATTTTTATCGGAGATACTGATTTCTCATAGTTGCCTGAGCTTTCGTTGCCGAGCTGTCCGTAATTGTTATATCCCCACATATACAGACTGCCGTCCTTGGTTATTGCCGCACTGTGCCACGCACCAAGACTTACCGTCGCTACATTCTCCATTATTTTTACAGGAGTGTAGCTGTATGTTGTGCTTCCGTTGCCAAGCTGTCCGTAATTGTTATATCCCCACATATACAGACTGCCGTCTTTGGTTATTGCCGCACTGTGATAACTGCCAAGACTTACCGCCGCTACATTCTCCATTATTTTTACAGGAGTATAGCTGTTTGTTGTGCTTCCGTTGCCAAGCTGTCCGTAATTGTTATATCCCCACATATACAGACTGCCGTCTTTGGTTATTGCCGCACTGTGATAACTGCCAAGAGCAACATATTTTACCGATTTTTCAGGAAGCGTAGATGACGAGTTATTTACCTTTACGGGAATGTTACTGTCAACATTTGACTGTATGCCAAGCTGTCCGCTACCGTTAGCTCCCCACATATACAAATCGCCGTCTTTTGTTACTGCCGCCGAATGGTCGTGACCTGCCGCTATTTGGGTTATTTCGCCTGTCGGGGTAAAGCTGTATCCGCCGTTATCGGGTACTACGCCGTATTTTATACCGTTTGCTGTCAGCACATTAGTACGGTCATAAATCTGAATAGCAACAGGCGAGGTTTGGTTTGATTTATTACCGTTGCCAAGCTCTCCGTATTCGTTATCTCCCCAGGTGTATACCGTACCGTTCTTTTTTAAGGCTATTGTATGGGAACCGCCCGCACTGCTTACAACATCACTCATTATTTTTACAGGGGTATAGCTGTTATTGGTTGTCCCGTTGCCAAGCTGTCCGTAATTGTTATATCCCCAAGTATACAGTCCGCCGTCCTTGGATACTGCCGTTGTATGATAATTACCAAGCTCTACGCTCTGCACATTTGCGGCGACTCTTTGCGGTCTTGTTAATTCATTTGTTGTTCCGTTGCCAAGCTCTCCGAACCGGTTCCATCCCCACATATACAGACTGCCGTCCTTAGTTATTGCCGCACTGCGCCAGCGGCCAAGACTTACCGCCGCTACATTTTCCATTATTTTTATCGGAGATACTGATTTCTCATAGTTGCCTGAGCTTCCGTTGCCGAGCTGTCCGTAATTGTTATATCCCCACATATACAGACTGCCGTCCTTGGTTATTGCCGCACTGTGCCACGCACCAAGACTTACCGTCGCTACATTCTCCATTATTTTTACCGGAGTGTAGCTGTATGTTGTGCTTCCGTTGCCAAGCTGTCCGTAATTGTTATATCCCCACATATACAGACTGCCGTCTTTGGTTATTGCCGCACTGTGATAATCGCCAAGACTTACCGCCGCTACATTCTCCATTATTTTTACAGGAGTATAGCTGTTTGTTGTGCTTCCGTTGCCAAGCTGTCCGTAATTGTTATATCCCCACATATACAGACTGCCGTCTTTGGTTATTGCCGCACTGTGATAAGTGCCAAGAGCAACATATTTTACCGATTTTTCAGGAAGCGTAGATGACGAGTTATTTACCTTTACGGGAATGTTACTGGCAGCATTTGACTGTATGCCAAGCTGTCCGCTACCGTTAGCTCCCCACATATACAAATCGCCGTCTTTTGTTACTGCCGCCGAGTGACTGTCCCCTGCCGCTATTTGGGTTATTTCGCCTGCCGGAGTAAAGTCGTAATCCGTATTACCCTGCGAGCCACCAAGTACAAGTTCGGCAGATGTTGCCGCATTATTTACGGTTATAACGGTTGACTCTGCCTGACCGCTATATGAGGCGGTAATACCATGGTTGCCGTTTGGTAAATATAATATTGCCCTGCCGTCGGAGTCGGTTGTTTCTGTACCGTTTACAGTCGTACCGCTTACAGGCTTTCCGCTTTTATCCCTTACCGCAACCGTTACCTTGTATGTAATATGTGGGCAGGTGGTAAAACCAAACTGATTATAATCAAATGAATAGTAAAAGTCGCCGCCCTTATAGCTTTTAGATGCCGACCACTCAAGCTTTAGCTTATCTGAATTAAAAAACTTTGCATAAACGCTTATACCTTTTATATAATTTATTTCACCCTTAAGACAGGTGCCGCAATCGTGCTTATAGTCCTCGTTATTGCCCGTTTCTGCAAACTCGGCACTTATTTCAGGCCCTATTTTTCCCGAAATTCCGCCCTCCGCAACAGCGCCAAGCAGCTTTACTTTGCCTGTAACCTTTAAGCCGATAAACAGCTTTCCTTTTACCTTTAGCTCTGTTTTTATTTCTGCCGCTTTGCTTAAATCCTTATAGCCCTCACTGCTCGACACACTAAAGCCGAATTGAGTTTCAACAGAAGCACCAAACGATACTTCAATTTCACCCTCAAAAGAAACAGCCGGCTCTATTGATATGTATAATCCCGGAACGGGAGATGCTCCGTACTCGCCCAAACTAAAATCGTGCGAAAACATAGTTGCCGACACGCTGATTTCTACACCCAAGGATTGCTTTGATATAAGCTCAAGGTACTGATAGCTGAGAGATACATAAACCTTTGCCGAAACCGAAAGTCCAAAGCTCAATGAGCCTGTTACAGAAATGGTATCATTAGGGGCATAATTAATCGCAAACCCCGTAGAAAATGCTGCCGAAGCCTCCATATCCACCGCTCTTGAGGTTCTGCTCCTGCTTGACGCCTCTTCAACCTTTAACTCATCACTGAGCTTTGAATCGTCATATGTAAAATCCGACTTTTTAGCGGTACTGTCTATCTTTACATAATCGAATACCTCGTCAAGTCCGGTATCCGCACCTGTAATAGTTGCAGTTGTGCCGTCTATGGTGATATTTGCAATTTTTACCACAAGTGCGTCGCCGTCACTGTAATTATAAGAGAAAATATCGCCCTCATTAAGAGAAGAAATACTCTCGTCTATATTTTCGATTACATAGGTTTTTGTGGTATCGTCACTTTTTGTAACCTTGTTTTTATCGCCCGAATCATCAACAAGTTTTACATCTTCATTATAAACAGCAAAGTTATTATCGTCTTCGTTATCGAAATTAAGCACCTTGTTCTCGTCAAAATCATCGGTGGTTTTTGCAAGAAATTCCTGCATTTCCTTTGTATACATCGGTGAAGAATAAGCGGTACACAAAGGCTTGTTTGTAGCTGTGTCAATAAGATAACCCTTTACATAAAAATACTGTGGCATATCTTCGGTATCAAGGGTAACATTCCTCTCGGTTTCACCCTTTTTTACCTCTGTTGTGCCTGTTGCAATAAGTGTGTCGCAGCTCTCGTTGTAAATAGCCACAAGCAAGGTTGCGTCAACAATGGTTTCAAACGAAATTACGGCATTGTTGCCCGAAACTGCAACAGAAAATACATTACAGCCGTTGTTCTCCTCTGTTTCTTCGTTTTTATCTTCAATTTCATTCGCAAGCATTGCGCCCACCGAGTTTGTACCCTGAACGGATAGGTTGTTCTGAATGCTTGCATTCTGTGCGCTTGCATTTTCATCATTTGTTACCGCACTTACACTAACTGTAAATACCGAAAAAATAATTGTAGCTACAAGTGTAATTGCCAAAAATTTGCTGAAAAATTGTTGCCTTTTCATAATATCCTCCTCAAGCCTTATTTCAACATTATTATACAATATAAAAATATATGTTTCAATATATTTGTTGAAATTAATCGTTTTGATGTAAAAATTAACATAAAAACTCCCGTTTAACCATAATCAGTCGGTTAAACGGGAGTATAAATTCAAAATATTAAATTACACCATAAGACTGCAAACAAGATCTGCATATTCGCCGGGATTTTCAATCGGAAGTCCTGCAATGAGGAGAGCCTGATCGTAGAGAAGCTCTGCGTACTTCTTTGCTTTTTCAATATCCGTCTGCACTGCGCTTTCCATTGCCTTTACAGCCGAGTGATTCATATTAAGTTCAAGCACTCTCTGTGCTTTCATACCGCTGTCAGGCTGAACCGCATTGAAGTATTTTTCCATTTCAAATGAAATGCCGCCCTTTGCGGTAAGGCAAACAGGGTGAGAAACCAACTTTTTAGACGCAACAACTTCGCTTACCTTGTCGCCGAGTGTTTCTTTTACAAAAGTAAGGATTGCACTGCTGTCCTTTTCTTCCTCTTTGTTCTCGTCATTCTCAATGCCGAGGTCATCGTTTGTTGCCGAGCAGAATTTCTTATCCTTATACTGCATAAGTGTTTGGAGTGAGAACTCATCAATTTCTTCTGTACAATAGAGGATTTCGTAACCCTTTGAACGCAAAAGCTCTGTTTGCGGGAGATTGTCAATTGAAGAAATGTTCTCGCCGACTGCAAAGTAAATAAACTTCTGATCCTCTTTCATTCTGTCAACATATTCCGAAAGAGTTACAAGTTTTTTCTCTGTAGAAGAGTAATACATAAGTAAGTCCTGCAACTCTTCTTTATGCATACCGTAGTCGGCAGATACTCCGTACTTAAGCTGTCTGCCAAAGGCATTGAAGAACTTTTCATAATTTTCTCTGTCATTTGCAAGCATTGAAGTAAGCTCGTTCTTAATCTTCTTCTCAATGTTCTGTGCAATAGTGATAAGGTGACGGTCATGCTGGAGCATCTCTCTTGAAATGTTAAGAGAAAGGTCTGCACTGTCAACAATACCCTTTACAAATCTGAAATGTTCAGGCAAAAGCTCCTCGCAGTTTTCCATAATAAGAACACCGCTTGAATAAAGCTGAAGTCCCTTTTTGTATTCCTTTGTATAGTAATCGTAAGGTGCCTGTGACGGAATGAAAAGCAATGCCTTGTATGTAACAACACCCTCTACGGAAGTTACGATTGTATGCAAAGGCTTGTCCATAGCCATAAACTTTTCACGATAAAAATTATCGTACTCTTCCTGCTTAACATCTTTCTTTGCTCTTTGCCAGATTGGGAGCATACTGTTAAGAGTTTCGGTTTCTGTATAATCCTCATACTCCGGTTTTTCGCTGTCCTTGGTTTCTTCCTTAACTCTGCTGTGAGTCATATCCATCATAATCGGATAGCGGATATAGTCGGAATACTTCTTGATAAGTCCCTGGATTCTGTACTGCTCAAGGAACTCATCATAGTTTTCTTCCTCTGTATTGTCCTTAATTTCAAGTACAATTGTTGTACCGATTTCGTCCCTCTCTGTTTCGGTGATTTCGTAACCGTCTGCGCCGTCAGATTCCCACTTGTAAGCTGTGTCACAGCCGTATTTCTTAGTAACAACGGTAATTTTCTTTGCTACCATAAAAGCGGAGTAAAAGCCGACGCCGAACTGACCGATAATGTCAATATCGTCCTGCTTTTCGCTCATTTCCTGCTTAAACTTGTATGAACCCGAAGATGCGATTGTGCCAAGGTTGTTTTCAAGGTCGTCTTTATCCATACCGATACCGTTATCGGTAATTGTAAGTGTACGGTTTTCCTTGTCGGGCTTTATAAAAATCTTAAAATCATCTCTGCTCATATTAAGCTTATCGTCTGTAAGTGCAATAAAACAAAGCTTATCAATAGCATCGCTTGCATTTGAAATAAGCTCTCTAAGGAAAATCTCCTTATGAGTATAAATTGAATTAATCATCAGGTCGAGAAGTCTTTTTGACTCTGATTTAAATTCTTTCTTAGCCATAAAATTACTTCCTTTTTAATTAATAATGCGTACTACATTCTTTCGTACTAATATTATATTATACATCATTTTGGTTAAATTTTCAATAGATAAAGTATTGGTTATGTGTAATATTGTCTGCGCACAAAAAAGGCTCCGTCAAAAGACGAAGCCTTAAATTTGTGAAAATATTAAGCTATACGATTAAGCCTTACCGACTGAACCGAAGAGTTCCATTTTCTCTTTAACAGTAGCCTTGATAGCCTCTGCACCCGGAGCAAGGAGCTTTCTTGGGTCAAAGCCCTTACCCTCTAAGTCCTTACCTGCCTCAACATACTTTCTTGTAGCATCGGCAAATGCAAGCTGGCACTCTGTATTTACATTGATCTTTGAAACGCCGAGTGAAATAGCCTTCTTGATCATATCAGCAGGGATGCCTGTACCGCCGTGGAGAACGAGTGGCATATCGCCTGTAAGCTGCTGAATCGCATCAAGAGTTTCAAAGCTAAGGCCCTTCCAGTTTGCAGGATACTTACCGTGAATGTTACCGATACCTGCAGCGAGCATTGTTACGCCGAGGTCAGCAACCATTTTACATTCCTTAGGATCTGCGCACTCGCCCATACCGATAACGCCGTCTTCCTCACCGCCGATTGAACCAACTTCAGCCTCAAGTGAAAGACCGAGAATGTTACAAGCAGCTACGAGTTCCTTAGTCTTAGCAATGTTCTCTTCGATTGGGTAGTGTGAACCGTCAAACATAATTGAGCTGAAACCTGCCTTAATGCAAGCCTTAGCGCCTTCGTATGAACCGTGATCAAGGTGGAGAGCAACCGGAACAGTAATGTTAAGCTCTTCGAGCATACCGTTTACCATACCAACGACTGTCTTGTAACCGCACATATATTTACCTGCGCCCTCAGATACACCGAGAATTACAGGTGAGTTAAGCTCCTGAGCAGTTAAAAGAATTGACTTTGTCCACTCAAGGTTATTGATGTTGAACTGACCAACTGCATAGTGGCCTGCTTTTGCTTTTGTAAGCATTTCTTTAGCGTTTACTAATGGCATATTAATCTTCCTTTGTAGTAAATTTTCGGAACAAAAAACATAGTCGCTCCGAGTTACTTTTATTATACAATAAATCATTTCAAATATAAAGTCTTTTGCAAAAGTTTTTTGGTTTTTTGAAGAAATTACAGGAAAAATCTTGTAAAATCACCTAATTTTCAATATATACTCACATAAGCGTGATATAATTTTGTTGCTTTTAAAACAATAAAGTTATATAATACTTATGAAAGCTATAAATTAGTAATTCATAATTAAAAATTTGCAACATATAACTTTGACTTAATTATTTTATACAATTACGAATTATGCATTACTAATAAGGAGATATTTTTATGGATAATAATTTCAATTCTAATAATCAGTTTGAACCTGAAAAGCCTTTTACCGAAAAACCGACCGAGCCGCAGACTGCGCCTGTTTTTGAAACCGAAAATACAGAAAACAACGCAGAAACGACTAACGAACAATCGGTAACACCGCAGTATCGAAATTTTGAGCCTGAAAAACCGTTTGAAAATGGATTTTCTCAACCTCAGCAACCGCAAAATGACTTTGCTCCTCAAACACCGAATTTTGAACAGCCACAGCAAAACGGATATTATCAAAACAACGGCTGCAACGGACAATACAACCCAAACTTTAATCAGCAGTATAATCCGAATCCGCAATATCAACAGCCGTTTAATCCGCAACCGCCTCAATATCAGCCGTACGGCAATCCGCAGGCTGGCGGCAGACCTGTGTATCAGCCTCAGTATGGACAATACGCTAATCCACAGCAGCAATATTCTCAACCGTACGCACCACAGTATCAACAATATCAACCGCAGTACGGACAGCAGAATTATCAACAGCCAAACTTTAATCAACAGCCAAACTTTAATCAGCAGCCATACGGACAGCCTTATGTGCCGCAGCAAAAGCCGCCTGTTGATTATTCAAATACATACGCACAACCGCCAATGCCGAATATGCCACGCAAAAAGATGACACCCGGCATAATTGTAATAATAGTTGTGCTGTCATTGCTTTGTGTAGGCAGTATCTGCGGAATGATTGCCTATGTTGCATCAAATTCAAACGGCAACAAAAATAATACAAATAACAGCTATACATTTACATTACCGAGTGACAGTCCGTACTTTAACAATGACAGTTCAAGCACTCAAGAGCATAATGAATCCGATTACAGCAACAAGACAAATTCTACTTATGAGGGAATTGACTTAAAAGCTAAACCGAGCGATGCTAAAGATTCCAAATACAACACCGAATATGCAAGCAACGAAGTAACAGATTCTATTGTCGGCGTTCTTTGCTATTCAGACGAAATCACAGATGATTCACAGTGCACTTCGCAGGGCAGCGGAATTATAATTACATCAGACGGTTATGTGATTACAAATGCTCATGTAGTTGGCAACAGCAAAACTCTCTACCTTATACAGGTCGTTACTTCCGACGGCAAGCAGTATAAAGCAGGTGTTGTTGGTTACGATACACGCACAGACCTTGCTCTTTTGAAAATGGACGATGCAAGCGGACTTAAGGTCGCAAACTTCGGTAACTCCAAAGATGTTTCACTTGGTGAAAGTGTAATAGCTATAGGTAATCCCGGCGGAGTTAAGTATAACAACTCAATCACTCAGGGTATTGTATCTGCAGTTGACAGACAGAGCAGTATTACGACAAATGTAAAATTCATTCAGACAGATGCAGCCATTAACCCCGGCAATTCCGGCGGCGCTCTTGTAAATATGTACGGTCAGGTAATCGGAGTTTCATCCGCAAAAATAGCCGCTACAGATTACGAGGGTATGGGCTTTGCAATTCCTTCTGCCACAGTAAAAGATGTTATTGATGACATTATGAAATACGGCTATGTGCAGGGCAGAGTAAAAATTGGCGTTACAGGTGAAAATGTACAGAGCAGTGGAAACACGCCTGCGGGCATTGCGATTTACAGCATTGACGAGGACGGTCCTTGCGCAAACACAGACCTTAAAGAAAACGATATTATCACAGGTGCCGACGGCAAAAAGGTAAGCAACTTTGCCGAGTTCTATGATATACTCGAAAGCCATAAAGCAGGCGATACAATTGAGCTTGAATATTACCGCAGCTCAAACGGCAGTACAGATAAAGTTACCATAACTTTGCAGGAAAGCAAGTAATAAAATTATATAATCATAACGACCGCTGTCATTATCGGACAGCGGTCGTTTTTTTAATTATATAACGAGTGGCTTTTCCTGTTGCTGTCGCATTTAAAGGGTAACACCGTTGTGTTTAGGCTGCCAAACAGCTAGCCGTTTGCTATCGTTAGATTGTGTAAACGCAAAGTATTTGTGGGCTTTACCCACAACCTCAACCGTTGAAAAGGTTGACTAAACTTTTATAATTAATTGGCAAAGCAATTGTTAAATCGTAATTTACCAAACCTTTAATAAAAATGATTCTTTATCAAAAGTTGGGGTAAATTGTTGTTTAGCGGAGTGTCGGTTGGGCATTGAAATTTAGCTAACGCTAAATTATCCTCCTAAAAGCAAAAAAGTTTACTCAATTTTTTCAAAAATTGCGGGTTTGGGCAGCGCCCATAAAATCTTTCGATATAACAATTTATCAGGTGCAAACAGCCACGCTGTTTGCGTGTTAAGACTTAGTTTGTTAAAACAGGCGACAGCCATTTATAAAAGAAATGATTAACTTTTCATTATATATCGAATGGCTTTCTTGTTGCTATCGCATTTAAAGGCTTTCGCCTGTTTGGCTATCGTTAAATTGCATAAACGGAAAGTATTTGTGGGCTTTACCCACACCCACGGCCTTTGAAAAGGTCGACCAAACTTTTATAATTGCCTTGTGGAGTATTCCGCTAAACCATAATTTATTATTGTTACCCCAACATATAGAACAAAACCATAAAAATCTAAGCATAACATTAAAGCAAACGCAAAAACGCTCTCAACTGAAGTTGAGAGCGTATATCAGCAAATATTATTACCGAAAAATCAGATTAACTCGATAACAGCCATCTCTGCACCGTCACCACGACGAGGACCGATCTTTGTTACTCTTGTATAACCGCCGTTTCTGTCAGCATACTTTGGAGCGATTTCAGTAAAGAGCTTTACTGTAACCTCTTCCTTAGTAACAAAACCTAAAACGAGTCTTCTGTTGTGAAGGTTATCTTCTTTTGCTGTAGTAATCATCTTCTCAGCCATAGCCTGAACTTCCTTGGCACGAGTAAGAGTTGTTTCGATTTTGCCGTTTTCGAGAAGGAATGTAACCATTGCACGGAGCATAGCTGTTCTCTGAGCAGTTGTTCTTCCTAATTTTCTTGTACCTGGCATTGTGTTCACTCCTTTACCGTTGGGTTTTTAAAGTGTTTATTCGTCTTCCTTCTGAAGACTAAATCCGAGAGAATTGAGTTTCTGGATTACTTCCTCGAGAGATTTTCTGCCGAGGTTTCTTACCTTCATCATATCCTCTTCTGACTTGTTGATCAAATCTTCTACCGTATTAATACCGGCACGCTTTAAGCAGTTGAAAGAACGAACTGACAAATCGAGATCTTCAATTGTCATTTCAAGGATTTTCTCCTTGCCCTTATCGTCTTTTTCAACCATAACCTCTGCGCTTGAAGCCTTATCCGAAAGGTTTACAAAGAGGTTTAAGTGCTCGGTAAGCACCTTAGCTGCAAGTGAAACAGCCTCCTGTGCATTGATAACACCGTTTGTCCAAACATCAAGTGTGAGTTTGTCATAGTCAGTAATCTGACCTACACGAGTGTTGTCAACTGTGTAATTTACCTTTAATACGGGAGTATAAATAGAATCAATAGGTAAAACGCCAATAACATTATTGCCGCTAATAAGCTTGTTGCGTTCAGCAGGGATGTATCCTCTGCCCTTGTCAATGGTGATTTCCATATTGAGCTTTGCATCCTCACCGAGAGTTGCAATGTGCTGCTCAGGATTGAGAATCTCAACCTCGCTGTCACATTTAATATCTCCGGCAGTTACTACGCAAGGACCCTGTGCTGAGATTTCAACAACCTTTGGGCTTGTTTCGTAAAGCTTTGCAACAACGCTTTTCATATTAAGAACAATTTCCGTAACGTCTTCCTTTACGCCGGGAATAGTTGAAAATTCGTGAAGAACTCCGTCAATCTTGATAGATGTAACGGCACAGCCTTCAAGAGAAGAAAGCAAAACTCTGCGCAGGCTGTTGCCCAATGTGTTGCCAAAGCCACGCTCGAGCGGTTCAACAACAAATCTGCCGTGCTTTCCATCCTCGGTTAATTCCTCGGTTTCAATTCTTGGCTTTTCAATTTCGATCATTCGCGAATCCTCCTAAACATTATGCGGCTGCATAATGCAGCCAATGCGTGTGTAACCTGCCTGTGAAAAAAGGGATTACTTGGAGTACAACTCAACAATAAGGTGAGGAGCTACTTCGTAGTCAATGTCCTCAAGACTTGGCAAAGCAACAACCTTTGCTGTGTATTCATCCTTATTTACCTCGAGCCACTTTGGTGAGAGTCTGCCGCTTGTCTTGTCAAGAATTTCTTTAAACTTAACGCTGTTCTTGCTCTTATCTCTGATTGTGATAACATCGCCAACCTTAACTCTGTAAGATGGAATATCAACTCTCTGACCATTTACGAGGAAATGACCGTGAGTAACAACCTGTCTTGCATCTCTTCTTGTCTGAGCCATACCCATTCTGAAGATGATGTTGTCAAGTCTTGTTTCAAGACAAACGATGAGGTTAGTACCTGCCTGACCTTCCATTTTTGTAGCATTTTCATAGTAGTGATAGAACTGCTTCTCAAGAACGCCGTAGATAAACTTTAACTTCTGCTTCTCTTTGAGCTGTAAGCCGTATTCTGAAACCTTCCTTCTACCATTTGCATTTGGCTTTCTGAAAGATTCCTTGTTTATGCCTACAACAGTAGGGCTAATGCCCAGGTATCTGCATCTTTTTAAGATAGGATCTCTGTTTACTGCCATTTTATTTTCACTCCAATAGAATATTTTAAATACTATACACGTCTTCTCTTAGGAGGACGGCATCCGTTGTGAGGAATTGGAGTTACATCCTTAATCATAGTAACCTCAAGACCTGCTGACTGTAAAGCTCTGATTGCAGCTTCACGGCCCTGTCCCGGACCTTTAACATATACTTCAACGGACTTCATACCGTGTTCCATTGCAGCCTTTGCAGCTGTCTCTGCTGCTGACTGTGCGGCAAACGGAGTTGACTTCTTTGAGCCTCTGAAGCCGAGTTCGCCGGCACTTGCCCAAGATACAGCGTTGCCCTGTGTATCGGAAATAGTAACGATTGTGTTATTAAAAGTTGACTGAATATGTGCTGCGCCTTTTTCAATATTTTTGCGTTCACGGCGACGGCGAATAACTTTCTTACCACCCTTTGGTGCTGCCATAATCCATTGCCCTCCTTACTTCTTCTTGTTAGCCATGGTTTTGCGTGGGCCCTTACGGGTACGAGCGTTAGTCTTAGAACGCTGACCTCTTACCGGAAGACCTTTTCTGTGACGAACGCCACGGTAACAACCAATATCAATAAGTCTTTTTATATCATAAGCTATGTCACGGCGAAGGTCACCTTCAACACGACAATGATGCTCAATATATTCTCTGAGCTTTGATACATCCTCTTCTGTTAAATCTCTAACACGAGTGTCAGGATTTACACCTGTTGCAGCAATAATGTCGCCTGCAGTTTTACGGCCGATACCGTAGATATAAGTTAAACCGATTTCAACTCTTTTATCTCTTGGTAAGTCAACACCTGCTATACGAGCCATTCAGTTGCACCTCCATCAAAAATCAATAAATTAAATTAGTAGTCTGTGTTTTAATGTTTTTAAGGTAATTAACCCTGACGCTGTTTGTGCTTAGGGTTTTCGCAAATAACTAAAATCTTACCTTTTCTTTTGATTACTTTGCACTTATCGCACATTTTCTTTACTGAAGGTCTGACTTTCATTAGTTAATCATTCCTTTCTAAAAAGTCGTATTGCCCCGGCTTATTTAGAACGCCAGGTAATTCTTCCTCTTGTCAGGTCATACGGTGACATTTCCACCGTTACCTTGTCGCCCGGCAAAATGCGGATAAAATTCATACGCAATTTACCTGAAATAACAGCTAAGATCACGTGACCGTTAGGCAGCTCAACCTTAAACTGTGCGTTAGGGAGAGCCTCCCTTACAATACCCTCGATTTCAATTACATCCTGTTTGGACATATCATAAACCTCCGTTAGTCGTTTTTTAAATCACTTAAAATTCGTTTTATCTGCGGATTGGTTTCTGCTGAACCTGTATAAACTACAGTTGTAGCCGCAAGATGAAGTAAATTTTTCTTCTTCGGTTTTTCAAGCTTACGGGTTTTACCGTCTGCTATAAACGCAAAATGACCCTCAACCGAGAGTACAAGGAAAAATTTACCTTTGTCACGCCCTGACTTTGCTCTGACTATGCTACCCTTTTGAATGTTCATAAATCACCTTTAATCACAAAGAGTCATAATCTTAGGACCGTCAGGAGTAATTGCTACTGTATGTTCAAAATGTGCGGCAAGCTTACCGTCAACCGTAACGGTAGTCCACTCATCATCAAGAACACGCACCTCATAGGAGCCCTGAGTTACCATAGGTTCAATAGCGATTGTCATACCCGGCAACAGTCTTACGCCTCTGCCCGGTGTGCCGTAATTGGGGATACTTGGGTCTTCGTGTAATTTCGCACCTACGCCGTGGCCGACAAAATCTCGTACCACCGAGTAACTGCGAGCTTCGACATACTTCTGAACAGCGCTGCCTATATCGCCTACACGATTTCCGGCAACAGCCATTTTAATTCCCTCAAAAAGGCCTTCTTTAGTTGCGTCAAGCAAACGCTGAGCTTCGTCACTGATTTTGCCGCAGGCAAACGTATAGGCATTATCGCCGTGAAAGCCTTCGTAAAATGCGCCGACATCAACGCTTACAATGTCGCCCTCTTTAAGAATCTGTTTTTTACTCGGTATGCCATGGATAACCACATTATTTACGGAAATGCAAGCACTTGCAGGAAAACCGCCATAACCGAGAAACGAGGGTGTAGCACCCTGTTTCTCGATATATTTGCGAACTATAGTATCAATTTCGTAAGTGGTGATACCCGGCTTTACAGCCTCACCTGCAACACGGAGTGCCTCCGCTGATATTCTGCATGCATCTTTCATTTTAGAAATTTCCCGTGCTGTTTTTACAATAACCATACTTAAGCCTCGATTGCTTCTAAGATAAGCTTTGTAGTAGAAACTACATCGTCTTTACCCTCTACATTAATGAGCTTGCCCTGCTTCTCGTAATAAGCTGCGAGAGGCTCAGTCTCTTTGTGATATACAGCAAGGCGAGCAAGTACAGTATCTGGGTGGTCGTCCTTGCGCTGAACAAGGGTGCCGTTACAATCATCGCAAACGCCCTCAACCTTTGGTGGAAGGTTAGTGAGGTGATAAGGCTTGCCACAATTTTCGCAAACACGGCGTCCGGACATACGCTTGATAATTCTTTCGTCGGCAACATCAATGTTGATAACATACTGAATTTCAACGCCCATTTTATCCAGAGCCTCAGCCTGAGGAATGGTTCTTGGAAAACCGTCAAGTATAAAACCCTTAGAGCAGTCATCCTGTGAAAGTCTTTCCTTTACGATGCCGATAACAACCTCGTCGGGAACGAGTTTGCCTTCGTCCATAAAAGACTTAGCTTTCAAACCCATCTCAGTGCCGTTTTTCAGCGCTTCACGGATCATATTTCCGGTTGAAATAGTGGGAATTCCAAAATGCTCACAAAGTACAGCTGCTTGAGTACCTTTACCTGCACCCGGAGCACCTAACATAATAATGTTCATTTTATTATACTCCTTTTATCTCAATAAGTCAAGAAATTAGTCAAGAAAACCTTTATAATGTCTCATCATCATCTGTGACTCAAGCTGTTTTACTGTTTCAAGTGCAACACCAACGAGAATGATGATTGAAGTACCGCCGATAGCCATACGACCCATGCCTGTAGCAGAACCGTAAATACTTGGAACAAGTGCGATTACTGCGAGGAAGAGAGCGCCGATAAGAGTAATTCTTGAAAGAATATTTCTTATGTAGTCAGCTGTCGGTGCGCCCGGACGAATACCCGGAATTGTACCGTTGTTTGACTTAAGGTTGTTTGCCATTTCAATCGGATTGTATTGAATAGTAGTATAGAAATATGCGAACATTATAATTAAGATAAAGTACAATACATTATAAAGCCAACCGCTTGTATCAAATGCATTGAAGAAAGCACCCCAGAAACCGTCTTTAACCTTTGCGAAAAGATTAATAGTACCCGGGATAGAAAGAATTGAGCTTGCAAAGATGATTGGAAGTACGCCGCCGAGTGCAACCTTGATTGGAAGGTGACTTGACTGACCGCCATACATCTTTCTGCCAACAACTCTCTTTGCATACTGGATCGGAATTCTTCTTTCGCTGTCCTGCATAAATGTGATAACCCATACAATGGCAACAAAAATAACAATCCAAAGCGGAACGAGGAAATAGAACTGAGTTGAACCCTCGCCTGCAAGTTTCCAGAACTGACCGAGCATACTTAATGTGTAAGGAAGCTGAGCAACGATACCTGCGAAAAGGAGAATTGAAATACCGTTTCCGATACCGTTTGTGTTAATCTGCTCGCCAAGCCACATCATAAGTGCTGTGCCGGCTGTGAAAACAAGAATAATAACAATAGCAGAGAAAACAAGTGAGAAACCCTCTGTGTAAACTGTAACACCTGACTTATGGAGATAGTACCAATAAGCACCGCCCTGAACAAGACCAAGACCAACTGTTACATAACGGGTAATAGTACCGATTTTTCTTCTGCCTGCCTCTCCCTCTTTTGCCATTCTCTCAAGAGGAGGAATTGCAACAGTAAGGAGCTGCATAATAATTGAGCTGTTGATGTAAGGTGTAACGCCCATTGCAAAAAGTGTTGCATTTGCAAAAGCGCCGCCTGACAATGTGTTAAGATATGCAAGCATAGTATTGCCCTCGTTCATACCGTTCATGGCGGTAGCGAGTGCACTCATATCCAGAAACGGAACAGGAATAACTGAACCGATTCTGAATACGATGATAATCATAAGTGTAAATAAAAGTTTTTTACGAAGGTCAGGTATTGACCAGGCATTTCTAATTGTTTTTAACAATTATACCACCTCTGCCTTTCCGCCTGCCGCCTCAATGGCTGCTTTAGCAGATTCGGAGAAAGCAGATACCTTTACTGTAAGTTTTTTGTCGATTTTACCGTTGCCGAGAACCTTTACTGCGTCAAAACCGTTCTTAATAACGCCGGCATTTACTAAAGCTTCTACGTCAACTGTAGCACCGTTTTCAAACTTTCTGTTTAAAGTACTGAGGTTAATTGCAACAACATTCTTAGCGAAAATGTTATTGAAGCCTCTCTTTGGAACTCTACGCTGAAGTGGCATCTGACCGCCTTCAAAACCCGGACGAATACTTCCGCCTGAACGAGCCTTCTGGCCCTTGTGTCCCTTGCCTGCAGTCTTACCCCAGCCTGAGCCGTGACCTCTGCCAATTCTCTTTGAGTCCTTCTTTGAGCCCTCAACCGGTGAAAGTTCATGTAACTTCATAAGTACGCACCTCCTTGCTTATGCTTCGATAACCTCTACGAGGTGAGAAATTTTTGCTACCTTGCCTTTTGTCTGAGCGTTATCAGGCTGAGTTGTTACATCGCCGATTTTCTTCAGACCTAAAGCCTGGGCGGTTGCAATCTGTGGTTTTGTACAGCCGATGAGGCTCTTTACTAACTTAATTGTCATAGTTTACAACCTCCCTGTTATACGATTTCCTTAACGGATTTACCACGTACAGCGGCAACTTCTTCAGCAGTTCTGAGAGCTGCAAGACCTGCAAGTGTTGCTCTTACAACATTGCAAGGATTGTTTGAACGAAGAGCCTTTGTTCTGATATCCTTAATACCTACTGCCTCTATAACGGCACGAACCGGACCACCTGCGATAACACCGGTACCGGGAGCTGCAGGCTTCATAAGAACTCTGCCTGCACCAAATTCACCAACGATTTCATGAGGGATTGTTGTACCTCTAAGTGAAACCTTCATAAGGTTTTTCTTTGCATCCTCAATGCCCTTACGGATAGCATCAGGAACCTCACCAGCCTTGCCGATACCAAAGCCTACTACGCCGTTGCCGTCGCCTACAACTACGAGAGCTGCAAACTTAAAAATACGACCGCCTTTAACCGTTTTTGATACACGGTTGATAGTAACTACTCTTTCTTTTAATTCGCCTGTTACTTCTACTGTTTTAGCCAAAGTTATTCCTCCTATCCTTAGAAATTGAGTCCGCCCTCACGAGCGCCTTCGGCCAATTCCTTAACACGGCCGTGATAAATGTTACCGCCTCTGTCAAATACAACATCAACGATATTCTTTTCAGCTGCACGCTGTGCAATAAGCTTGCCTACTGCCTTAGCTGCTTCTTTGTTTCCGCCATTGCCTTCAATGCTCTTGTCAAGGCTTGAAGCCTGAGCAAGAGTAACACCAGCTACGTCATCAATAAGCTGAGCGTAGATGTTGTTTGTGGAGCGGAATACGCATAAACGTGGACACTGAGCAGTACCGCTGATCTTGCTGCGGATTCTCTTATGACGCTTAATGCGTGCTTTTTTTGTTTCAGGTCTGCTTACCATAGTCATTCACTCCTTAATTATTTACCCTTACCTGCTTTACCTTCCTTGCGGCGGATAACTTCATAATCGTACTTAATACCCTTGCCCTTATATGGCTCCGGTGGACGCTTTTCTCTAACCTCGGCAGCAAACTGACCAACCTTTTGCTTGTCAATGCCTGTGATTATGATTTTGTTTGGATCAGGAACTTCAATCTTGATGTCGTCTGTATCCTCAACGATAACCTGGTGTGAATAACCAAGGTTCATAACGCACTTATTACCCTGCTTCTGAACACGGTAACCAACGCCGTTTACCTCAAGAGTCTTCTTGTAGCCCTCTGTAACACCGATAACCATATTGTGGATAAGTGTTCTTGTAAGGCCGTGAAGTGAGCGGTTTTCTTTTGTGTCGTCAGGGCGGGTAACTTCGATTACATCGCCCTTAACTTCTACTGTCATAGCAGGGTTGTACTTGAAATCAAGTGAGCCCTTCGGTCCCTTAACAGTGATAACGCCGTCAGCGATTGAAGCTGTAACTCCGGCGGGAATATTTATAGGTTTTCTTCCAATTCGAGACATTTATCGTACCTCCTTACCAAATGTAAGCAAGAACTTCGCCGCCAATATGTTCAGCACGAGCCTGACGATCTGTCATTACGCCCTTTGATGTTGAAATAATGGCAATACCGAGGCCCTTCATAACCTTTGGCATATCTTCTACATTGCTGTAAATACGTAAACCGGGCTTAGATACACGGCGAAGACCTGTAATAACAGGAGTCTTGCCGTCAACGTACTTAAGAGTAACCTTAATAACGCCCTGCTTACCATCTTCTATAACTGTGAAATTCTTGATATAACCCTCGTCAAGAAGAATCTGACAGATTGACTTCTTAAGGTTTGAAGAAGGAATTTCTACAGTATCGTGCTTAGCTGAGTTAGCATTACGGATTCTTGTAAGTAAATCAGCAATTGTATCTGTAATCTGCATTAGATGTTACCTCCCTTGTCCTTACCAGCTTGCTTTCTTTACGCCCGGAATTTCGCCCTTGTAAGCGAGCTCACGGAAGCAAATACGGCAAATACCAAACTTACGGAGGTAGGCGTGTGGTCTACCACAGATGTTACATCTTGTGTACTCTCTTGTTGAGAACTTCTGCTCTCTCTGCTGCTTAACTTTCATTGAAGTCTTAGCCACAACAATCCCTCCTTACTTTGAAAACGGTGCGCCCATAAGTGTTAAAAGCTCACGAGCCTCTTCGTCTGTAGTTGCAGTGGTAACGAAACAAATGTCCATACCACGAACCTTGTCAACCTTGTCATACTCAATTTCAGGGAAAATGAGCTGCTCTTTAAGACCCATATTGTAGTTGCCTCTGCCGTCAAAAGAGTTAGGGTTAATACCTCTGAAGTCTCTTACTCTCGGAAGTGCTACATTAAAGAATCTGTCGAGGAACTCATACATTCTCTCGCCTCTAAGTGTTACCTTACAGCCGATTGGCATACCCTCTCTGAGCTTAAAGTTAGCAACTGACTTTCTTGCACGGCAAACAAGTGCCTTCTGACCTGTGATAATACCAAGGTCCTTAGAAATAGCGTCGATAACCTTTGAATTTTCTCTTGCTTCGCCTGCACCAACATTGATAACAATCTTGTCAAGCTTTGGAATCTGCATTGTGCTCTTATAGGAGAACTTGTTCATAAGAGCAGGTGCAACTTCTTTTGAATAATATTCTTTAAGTCTTGCCATATCTTATATCCTCCTTAAAGTGCTTCGCCACATTTAGCGCAAACACGGCCCTTAGAACCGTCTTCGTAAATCTTGTGAGCAACTCTTGTCTGCTTCTTGCAACGAGGGCAAACGATCTGAACCTTAGATGCATACATAGCGCCTTCAGCCTTAACGATGCCACCCTGCTCGCCCATCTTTCTTGGCTTAACATGCTTAGAAACCATGTTTACCTTCTCAACAATAACTTTGCCTTCTTTTGGGCTGACAGCAAGAACCTGACCCTGCTTGCCCTTATCCTTACCGCTGATAACGATAACGGTGTCGCCTGTTTTTACATGAACTTTACTCATATTGTGACACCTCCAATTAAAGTACTTCAGGAGCAAGTGATAAGATCTTCATATAATCCTTATCACGGAGCTCTCTTGCTACTGGTCCGAAGATACGAGTACCCTTAGGGTTCTTATCTTCCTTAATAATAACAGCTGCATTCTCGTCAAAACGGATATAAGTACCGTCCTCACGTCTTACGCCCTTTGCAGAACGAACTACCACAGCCTTAACAACGTCGCCTTTTTTAACAACACCGCCGGGTGCTGCTTTTTTAACTGAAGCAACGATTACATCGCCAATGTTGGCATATCTTCTTCTGGTACCGCCGAGTACACGAATGCACATAAGTTCTTTTGCACCTGTATTATCGGCAACCTTGAGAAGTGTCTGCTGTTGAATCACAGTGTATTCCTCCTTTTCTCAAAAGCCGCAACTTATTTTGCTTTCTCAATAATCTCGACGAGTCTCCATCTTTTATCCTTAGAAAGAGGACGGGTCTCCATAATCTTTACACGGTCGCCAATGCCACACTCGTTATTCTCGTCATGTGCCTTAAAACGAACTGTACGCTTAACAATTTTGTTATAAAGCTTATGCTTTACGCTGTCCTCGACTGCTACAACAATAGTCTTGTCCATCTTGTTGCTTACAACCTTACCGACAACAACTTTTCTCATATTTCTCTCACTCACTGTTAAGTCCTCCTCTCTTAAGCCTCAGCGCCATTGAGTTCACGCATACGAAGAATTGTAGAAACTCTTGCGATGTCTTTCTTTACGGCGCCAATTCTGGATGAGTTTTCAAGCTGATTAACAGCAAGCTGGAAACGAAGGTTAAATAACTCTTCCTTGAGGTCTGCGAGCTTTAACTCGAGCTCTTCTACAGACATTTCTCTAATTTCTGATGCTTTCATTACTGCTCACCCTCCTCTTTCTTTACAAACTTGCACTTAATTGGAAGCTTATTTGCAGCAAGGCGAAGAGCCTCTCTTGCAGTAGCTTCATCTACACCGCCAAGCTCAAACATAACTCTGCCCGGCTTAACAACGGCTACCCAATACTCAGGTGAACCTTTACCTGAACCCATTCGAGTTTCTGCAGGCTTTGCAGTAACAGGCTTGTCAGGGAAAATTTTGATCCATACTTTACCGAATCTTTTGCAGTAACGAGTCATAGCAACACGGGCAGCTTCGATCTGGTTTGAAGTAATCCATGCAGGCTCTGTAGCCTGAAGACCGAAATCACCGTAAGTAACCTTGTTACCACGAAGAGCCTTACCTGTCATACGACCTCTGTGTACTCTTCTGTACTTAACTCTCTTTGGTAATAACATTACTTTCTGCCTCCTTCTCTGCGTGGCTTTCTTGACTTAACTTCGTTTAAAACCTCGCCTTTGTAAAGCCATACCTTAACGCCAATCTTACCGTAAGTAGTGTTAGCCTCGGCAAAGCCGTAGTCGATGTCGGCACGAAGTGTCTGAAGCGGAATAGTACCCTCGTGGTACTGCTCTGAACGAGCGATTTCAGCGCCGCCAAGACGACCTGAACACATAATTTTAATACCCTTAGCGCCACGACGCATTGCGTTACCGATTGACTGCTTCATAGCACGACGGAATGAAATTCTCTTTTCAAGCTGCTGAGCAACATTTTCAGCAACAAGCTGAGCGTCAAGCTCAGGAGCTTTAACTTCTACTATATTGATAGCAACAGGCTTCTTAAGCATAGCTTCGCACTGAGCCTTGAGCTTCTCAATCTCTGCGCCGCCCTTACCGATAACAAGGCCCGGCTTAGCACAGTGAATGCTAATCTTAACCTTTTTGCCGTCACGCTCAATTTCAATTTTTGCGATACCGAAGTTGTAGAGCTGAGCCTTGAGTGTTTTACGGAGGTTATAGTCCTCAACGAGTGTTGCACCAAAGTTCTTCTTGTCTGCAAACCAACGGGAATCCCAATCTTTAATTACACCGACACGCAAACCGTGCGGATTAACTTTCTGACCCATATTTAAACCTCCCCTTAGTCTTCTTTTTCCTTGAGGACAAGGCTGATGTGAGATGTTCTCTTGTTAATTCTGAACGCTCTGCCCTGTGCTCTCGGACGAATTCTTTTAAGGATGGGGCCTGCTGTTGCGTTGCATTCTGCAACATACAGTCTTGATACATCCATATCATGATTATTCTCAGCGTTAGCCATAGCTGAATGGAGCAACTTTAAAAGTGGCTCGCTAGCGGCCTTAGGAGTGTGCTTGAGAACAGCTTCCGCATATTTAGCGTCTTTACCTCTGATAAGGTCAAGAACAACGCCTACCTTGCGGGGTGAGATACGAACAAATTTTGCAATTGCTTTAGCTTCCATCTGCAATACTCTCCTTCCGCTTACTTAGATGTCTTAGATCCTGCGTGTCCCTTAAATGTTCTGGTAGGAGCAAACTCACCGAGCTTGTGACCAACCATATCTTCTGTAACATATACAGGAACATGCTTACGACCGTCGTGAACTGCGAATGTGTGACCAACGAATTCAGGGAAAATTGTTGAGCTTCTTGACCAAGTCTTAAGAATTCTCTTTTCACCCTTTTCGTTCATCTCCTGAACCCTTTTGAGCAATACAGGCTGTACAAAAGGGCCTTTTTTAGTACTTCTACTCATAATTTAAGCTCCTTTCTCTGCCTTACTTACCGTTTCTTCTGCGAACGATAAGCTTGTCGCTGCTCTTGTTGTTCTTACGAGTCTTGTAACCGAGTGCAGGCTTACCCCAAGGAGTAACAGGTCCCGGACGACCAACAGGAGATTTACCTTCACCACCGCCGTGCGGGTGATCGTTAGGGTTCATTACAGAACCACGAACTGTAGGTCTCCAACCCATATTTCTCTTACGACCGGCTTTACCGATCTTTACATTCTCGTGATCAACGTTACCTACCTGGCCGATTGTAGCCATGCAGCTTTCAGGAACATTTCTGAGCTCGCCTGAAGGAAGTCTTAAAAGTGCAAGACCGTTTTCCTTAGCCATGAGCTGTGCCATATTACCTGCTGAACGAGCAAGCTGAGCACCTCTGCCCGGATAAAGCTCAACATTATGAATGAATGTACCTACAGGAATAGCAGTAAGAGGTAATGCGTTACCCGGCTTAATATCTGCGTTCTCACCTGCTGTAACTTTGTCGCCTACCTTAAGTCCTTCCGGAGCAATAATGTAAGCTTTATCGCCGTCAGTATACTCGATAAGAGCGATGAATGCTGAACGGTTTGGATCGTACTCAAGTGTCTTAACTGTGCCTTCTACATCAAATTTCTGACGCTTGAAATCAATGATACGATATTTTCTACGGTTACCGCCGCCTCTGTGACGAACAGTAATTCTGCCGTAGCTGTTACGACCTGACTTTTTGTTTAAAGGAGCGAGTAAGCTCTTTTCAGGTGCAACCTTTGAAAGAACAGAAAAATCTGTTACCGACATATTTCTTCTGGAGTTAATGGTCGGCTTAAATACTTTAATTGCCATTTGGTTTCACTCTCCTCATGATGGCTTTGCGGGAAAATGGCTCTTTCCCATACATTCTGCCTGAATAATTTTTCAGGCTTACATCATGCCTTCAAAAAATTCGATAGGCTTGCTGTTTTCCTTAAGTGTTATGATTGCTTTCTTCCAGCTCTTTGAGTAACCGCCGTTGTTTCTGCCCTGACGGCGGAACTTACCACGAACGCTTACTGTATTAACCTTAGCAACCTCAACCTTGAAAAGCTCTTCGCAAGCTTTTGCGATTTCAATTTTATTAGCCGATTTAGCAACTTCAAAGGTATATACCTTGTTTAAAACACCTGACATACTCTTCTCTGTAATAATCGGACGAATTACGATATCCTGAGCAATCATGCATATACCTCCTCAATCTTGCTTACAGCATCCTTTGCGATTACGAGTGTGCCTGCATTAAGAATATCGTAAACATTAAGTGTGTTTACCTGTGCAGTCTTAACACCCGGAATGTTAGATGCTGACTTAACGATCATGCTGTTATTCTCAGGAAGAACGATGAGAGCTTTCTTCTCTGCACCGATAGCCTCGAGCATAGCAGCGATTTTCTTTGTTTTGTACTCTGTCATTGCGATTGAATCAACAATGATGATTCCCTTATCCACAGCCTTAGCTGAGAAAGCTGACTTCATAGCAAGTCTTCTTACTTTCTTGTTTACAGTAAATCTGTAGCTTCTTGGCTTTGGAGCAAATACAATACCACCGTGTGTCCACTGTGGTGAACGAGTTGAACCCTGTCTTGCACGGCCTGTACCCTTCTGTCTCCATGGCTTTCTGCCGCCACCTGAAACTTCAGCTCTTGTAAGAGCAGACTGTGTGCCGTGACGCTGGTTAGCAAGATAGTTTACAACCATCTGATGCATAACTGCTGTGTTTGGCTCAATACCGAATACGGACTCGCTAAGGTCGATAGAACCAACCTGCTTGCCTTCCATATCTACTACTGCAAAATTAGGCATTTATAATCCCCCTTCCTTAAGCCTTTACGGAATCTTTGATTACAACGATTCCCTTATTTGGGCCTGGAACAGCACCCTTGATAGCGATAAGGTTGTTTTCAACATCAACCTTAACAACTGTGAGGTTCTGTACTGTTACCTGCTCAGCGCCGAGATGGCCTGCCATTCTCTTGCCCTTCCATACTCTTGAAGGAGATGAACAAGCGCCGATTGAACCGCCGTGACGAACGCAAGGACCTGTACCGTGAGTTTCCTTAAGACGCTGGAAGTTCCAACGCTTAATTACGCCGGCTGTACCCTTACCTTTGCTCTTGCCGGTAACATCGATCTTGTCACCAGGGGTGAATACGTCTGCCTTTACGAGATCGCCTACATTGTAAGCGTCTGTGTCAGCAAAACGGAATTCTTTAAGAGTTTTCTTTGGTGCTACACCGTTCTTGTCAAAAAAGCCCTTCATTGGCTTTGTAACCTTGTGTGGCTTTAAATCGCCATAGCCAAGCTGAACTGATGCGTAGCCGTCGTTTTCAACTGTCTTCTTAGCTGTAACCACACATGGGCCTGCTTCGATAACAGTTACGGGAACGAACACTCCCTTTTCATCGAAAATCTGTGTCATACCGATTTTCTTACCGATGATTGCTTTCTGCATAAAATGTATCCTCCTTGTTAGGTTATTGGTTGGTTTTCACCAACTTGACCCTGTCTGCTTGTAGGTTGGTACGGATTATAACTTAATCTCGATATCAACGCCGGCAGGGAGCTCTAAGCTCATAAGAGCTTCGACTGTCTTGTTTGACGGTCTTAAGATGTCGATAAGACGCTTGTGAGTTCTCATCTCAAACTGCTCACGGCTGTCCTTATACTTATGAACAGCACGAAGAATTGTAACAACCTGCTTCTCTGTTGGAAGTGGAACAGGACCTGAAACTCTGGCACCTGTACGCTTTGCTGTTGCAACGATTCTCTCAGCTGACTGATCAACGAGCTGATGATCGTAACCCTTTAATCTTATTCTAATCTTTTCCTTGACTGCCATTATCGTCGCCTCCTTAAAAATTTTGCCGAACCGTTTTTGCGGTTCTTCGTTAGTTGGCGGGCGTTCGCTTTAGAACTTTTTTAATAACACAGCCGGGTGTTTCACCACCCTGCATTAAAAAACCCGTTTAACTATTCAGTTAACCGGGACGTTCTGAAAGCTTCTTGAGCATAGCTATAGACACAGCAACCCCTATGTCAAAGTATGTTCACTGTTTCATTGTAAATCGCCCGGTTTAAAATCGGACATACTCCACGGAAAAACCGACCTGTTTCAGCCGCAACCTCCCGCTTCATCGCATATCTATATTGCAGTCACGCAAGCATTATTATACAATATGTTCCCCTATTTTGCAAGCTTTTAGCAAATATAGCGTTATAGAACTTTTGAGAAATTTTAAATATATTTTTGTGCAATTTGACATTATTGTCAAATCAGCGCTAAACATATATAATTATACTCATACAAAGTTTTGGAGTTGATTTTTGTGAAACACATTTATTACGGCGACGGCAAGGGCAAAACCACAGCTGCAATAGGTCTTGCGGTCAGAGCGGCAGGCAGTAAAATGAAAGTGCTGTTTGTACAATTCTTAAAAACAGAATTTTCGGGAGAAAGGCATATACTGAGCCATACCGAAAATGTTACTCTTACATTCTGCCCGCTTGAGCTTAAATTTACTTTTGATATGGACGATAAAGAAAAGGCACAGGCTGCAAAAATATTTAAAGGTATTTTCGACAACGCCGTTACAACCGCTCTTACCGAAAAGTATGATATGGTTGTGCTTGACGAGGTGTTTGAGGCAATCAATGCCCATATGCTTTCCGAGAGCGAGGTTTACGAATTTATAACAAACGCACCGTCAAGTATGGAAATTGTTATGACGGGACACAATCCGCCAAAGAAATTTATGGACTGCGCCGATTATATTACGGAATTTAAGAAAATCAAGCACCCGTATGACAGGGGAATTACAGGCAGAATAGGAATTGAGTTTTAACGGACAGCTTCGGCTGTCTGTTTTTCTTTATATAATGTAACACTTTATCTTCATTATCATACTATATACCGAGGGACAAGTAAAGTTTCTCGCAAAATAAATGAAGTAAAAAATAAAAAAGCAAATAAAAGTTAAGATGATAATTTTACGGATTTCACCAAAAAGGCAAGGAGGTGAAAATATGGCAATTATCACAAACTCCGCTTCACTTACCTTTAATAATGAACGCACTGCAAGTTCAAACGAAGTCGATACAGAAGTTCGTGAGTCGCAATCCGTCGCTATTGTAAAAGACGCTCTGCTCACAAACTATGTACCGGGAGAGCCTGTAGGTTATGTTATAACAGTAACAAACACAGGAACAGGCAATCTTACCGACATTACAGTGTCTGATAACCTCGGAAGTGAAACCACCGCCAAACTGCTTAGCTATGTAGATAAATCAATAGTTGCTCGCCAAGGGGCAACAGCGCTTTCGCCAAGTGTTACAAGAACCGCCGATTCTCTCGTGATTTCAAATCTCGGCACACTTGCGGCAGGACAGTCGATTACAATAGCACTGTCACTTCTTCCTTCTGCCGCACAGGCTAACGAAATCACAAACACAGCTACGGTAAAGGCAACCACTCCTCTTGCCACAACAGTTACCGCATCTGATACAGCAACAATAACACCCGCACAGCAGGAACTTGTAACCTTGCTTAAGGCCGCTCCGTCAACCGTTGCTTCGGGAGGAGTGCTTCCTTACACTCTGATAGCTCAAAACGAAGGCACGGTTGCCGCAGAAAATATTGTATTTACCGACACTCTGCCTACAGGCTATACAGTAACGGGAATTGAGCTTACCGTAAACGGTCAGCCTACAATTATTTACACCGCAGACCAATGGACGCAGGTTGGAAATACCCTCACCTTCCCTACAGGCACAGCCGAACCTGTTACAATCCCGGCAGGTTCATTCGCAACAGCAATTATTACAGGTACAGCACCGACAGTTTAAAATTAAGCATATTAAAAAACGGTGACATTCACAAGATGTCACCGCTTAACTTTATCGGTTCTTTATTAAAAACGGAAATTACAGTCTAAAAGAAAATTCGGCATTTATTTTATATTTTTATCCGCCGTACAAAGCATTTGCTATTGTTTCAAAAATCAGCACTGCATATGCAACAACAGTTACAGGAGCCGAAAAGTACACACCGAGTTTTTTACCGAGCGACATATTATATCTTCCTTTATATAAAGGAAAGCGGCCACGGTGTTTTACAAGCTCAATTATAGAAAGAACTATTGCCGCAATAATTATTCCAAACACAGCAAGTTCCATAAGGCCTATAAACATAATCTGTCCGTAATGATTCATAATGTATTCTGTATTTGCATCCTTAAGTATATCGGTATCAAGTCCGTTCATACAAAGCTGTTGAAGCGCTCCTATTGAATTAATAACAAAATGCACTATCATTGACGGAATTATTGAGCGTGTTTTTGCGTAAAGAGCGCAGGCAATAATTCCCATACCCGTTGCATAAACAGTCTGAACACAGTTTGTATGCCACAGTCCGAAAGCCGCACCGGACACAATGATTGCAAACCACTGTCCCATCGGCTCATTATTTCTGTAAATACTTCCTCTGAATAAAAGCTCTTCAAAGAAAGGAGCGAACAAAGGCAAAGCCACAACCGTTGCAATTATTCCGAAAGGCGAATCACCGAATGAAATATCCGATGTATTTAGCTTTATTCCGAACGACTCAAGGATTGCACTTATAATAGATGACGAAACAGCAATCAAATATGTCAGACCGATTGCTATTATTACATACTTACACACCCAACCGGCAGGCTTTGCAGGTTTTACAAAACAAGTTTTCAGCGAAAGCCTTACCCGTTTGCCCCGCAGTTCAGAGAAAATCAGCAGAATAAGCGGCATTACAACAAGGTATATAACGCAGTAGCTAATAAGCATTTTAAAGCCGTAGTCATCGTAAAGTGCCGTGCCTTTAAGCAGGTCAAATATAAAATATACAAAGTACGAGCTCACCTGCGATAAAATCACAAAACACAAAAGCGGCAGAGAGCTGTAATTTGACAGCGTGCGTATCTCTCGGTTAATAAGTTTTTTGTTCATTTAGTTATCCTTTCATTCTGTAACTGTTACATTAAAGTTTCCGCAAATATTTTTAAACGGATGTTTTCCTAAGCGAAGATAATTAAGGTTTATCAAAATACTTTTATAATTACCCGACAATGAATTATGCTAAACCATAATTTACTCCAACTATCGAAAAAGAACTTTTTAAACAAGCCTCCCTCATAAGAGGAAGGCCTATGATTGAAATTATTTTTTGTTTCTTTTAATTGCTCCGAGTTTTTCGCTTCTGAAATCAACCAAAAGTCCCAAAGCAATAGCCACTACAATCAAAATGCCAAATTCGGGGAGCATATACAAACCGTTGTATATAAGCGAATACAGCCACACAGGCATACCGTCTGCAAAGCCTGCCCACACGGTAATACCGCTTAAGAAATGGCACAAAAATCTCAACACGCTTGCAAGCAATGCGCCCAAAGCAAGTCCGACTGCCTGATTTTTAATACCTCTGAAAACTCCGCCCAGACCGATTACGCCAAAGGCAATAAGGTAGTCGAAAAAGAGAATCATAAGAGCTGCCTGCCAAGAAGTTGCATACGCAAAGTTTGACATACCGAAAAGCATCTGAATAAGTCCGTAGACAACACCTGTCAGACAACCTACCAACGGCTTGTAACGATAACCGATAATTAAAATCGGCAGCATACTGCAAATCGTAATACTTCCGCCGTACGGGAACTCGATTTTTATCAGGCTCAATACAGTTGCAAGCGCAACCATAACCGCACATTCGCAGAGCATAATCACATTTTTATTTATTCCTGTTTTCTTCATTCTACCCTACTTTTCTTTATTATGTGTATAAAAATTATTTTGCGATTTTAAGCGAAATATCAAATGCCTTTACAGAGTGGGTAAGCGCACCCATTGAAATAATGTCAACGCCTGTTTCGGCAATTTCTCTTAAAGTTTCGTCTGTAATACCGCCGCTTGCCTCAAGCAACGCTTTGCCGTTTGTAATCTCAACAGCCTCTTTCATAAGAGCAGGGCTCATATTGTCAAGCATAATTACATCAACATCAGCCTCAAGCGCCTGTCTTAACTCGTCAAGGTTTCTTACCTCAAGTTCAATCTTTGTCATATGACCGAGCTTTGTTTTAAGCTTGGCAACAGCATTTGCAATGCCGCCGCCTGCATCAATGTGATTGTCCTTAAGCATAGCAGCGTCCGAAAGGTTGTAACGATGATTTCTGCCGCCGCCTACTGTAACAGCGTACTTCTGCAAAACACGAAGTCCCGGAAGAGTTTTTCTTGTATCTGCAATAGATGCGTTGGTACCCTTTACAATTTCAACCGCATTGTGCGTTGCGGTAGCAATACCGCTCATATGCTGAATAAGGTTAAGCGCTGTACGCTCGCCTTTTAAGATTGTACGGGTTTTGCCGTGAATTTCCGCAATAATATCGCCATTCTTGAGCACATCGCCGTCTTTTTTATAAACCTTAGCCTCAAAACCTGTCGGCTGTAAAATTTCAAAAACACGAAGTGCAATCTCAATACCGCAGAGTACGCCGTCGCTCTTTGCAAGGAATTTAGCGGTATCTTCCTGTTCCTCGTCAATGAGATAGTCGGTTGTGGTATCAAGGTAGTTAATATCCTCAAGCAAAGCTGTCTTTATAATGTTATCTGCATAAATACTGTTGATTAGCATTATTTTATGCCCTCCTTAAATTCTTCAAGAATAATACTTGCAACAATTGCAATACTTCTTGCCTCTACATAGTCAGATGTAACAGCAAAATCGTCCGATACAAGTTCGGAAAGAATCTGCTCAACCTTGTTGTAGCTTTCCTCCGCTTTCTCGGGCTTTGGAAGTACAAAATATGTATCCTGTAAAATTTCTCTTATCTGTGAACGGTAGCCGTGCGGCAACGCCTTGCCCTCAATCGGCTTTTTAAGGGGTTGTCTGCCGAGCGGTTTGCGCTCTTTTCTGAGTCTTTCCGTCATTACATTTGCGGCAGTTCTTGAGAACACAAGCGCCTCAAGCAATGAGTTACTTGCAAGACGGTTAGCGCCGTGCACACCTGTATGCGAACATTCGCCCGCCGCAAAAAGGCCCTCAATAGAAGTTTCCGAGTTGGTATCAACATCAATACCGCCCATAAGGTAGTGCTGACATGGAAATACGGGGATCTTGTCGACCGTAATGTCAACGCCCTCTTCAAGACAGCGCTCGTAAATCATAGGGAATCTGTTTTTAACAAATTCGGCAGGCTTGTGTGTAATATCAAGATAGAACTTCTCGCTGTGTGTTTTGATAGACTCTCTGATAACGGCATTAGACACAACATCTCTCGGAGCAAGCTCGCCTCTGCTGTCATAATCCGAGGCAAATCGTCTGCCCTCGCAGTTAAGCAGAACAGCACCCTCGCCACGAACAGCCTCACTTATCAAAAATCTTTCTCTGTCCTTTTCAGCCGCAAAAGCAGTCGGGTGGAACTGAATTCTTGAAAGGTGCTTGATTTTTGCACCCATCATATATGCAAACGCAATGCCGTCACCTGTGGCAATAGCCGAGTTTGTGGTGTATTTATAAACTCTGCCTATACCGCCTGTGGCAAGCAGACAGAAGTTACAGCCGTAGGTCTTGCTTTCGCCGTCCTTAACAACACTTACATAAAAGCCGTTAAGCACCTTATCAATCGCATACACAAGGCAGTTGTCAAGAATTGTAATATTTTTGCGTGTCTTAACTACCTCAATAAGTGCGTCAACAATCGCCTTACCCGTTGAATCCTTATGATGCACAATTCTGTGTCTGCTGTGACCCGCCTCAAGAGTTTTGCACATTGTGCCGTCCTCGTTAAGGTCAAAGTCAACACCAAGCTCCTTGATGTTCAGTACATCAGACGGGCCCTCCGTAACAAGTTTTTCTACCGCATCAAGAGTATTCTTGTATTTACCTGCAATAAGTGTATCGGTAATATGCAGCTTGTAACTGTCGTGAACAGTATCAAGCACTGCTGCCACACCGCCCTGTGCCAACGAGGAGTTGGAAAGCGTAAGCTCTTTTTTTGAAACGAGCAAAGCGTTAATATCCTCCGGCAGATTGAGTGCCGCATAAAGTCCGGTAGCACCTGTACCTACAATTATTACATCAAATTTTTTATCCATTTGTAAAACCCCGATTATATAAATTTAATTTGCAAATAATTAATAGTAAAAATGTAGTTTACAAATTTATACCGATATATTATACTACTTATTAAAGGAATAGTAAATAAAATGTAAACAAAATCTTTTATTTTCTGACAAAAACGGAGAAATTATGGAAATGATAAGTAACGAAGAAAAAATTACACAGGCTGTACTTGTCAGCGTTGACACAGGCGACTATGACGCAGAGGCTTCTCTTGCCGAACTTAAAGAGCTTGTAAAAAGTGCGGGTGCAGAACCTGTATTTACAGTCACACAAAATCTAAAGCGCCCCGAAACAGGCACTTATGTGGGCACAGGCAAATTGCAGGAAATTGCGGATATTTGCAAACAACAGGAAATCGACTTGCTCGTGTTTGACTGCGAGCTTTCACCTACTCAAATACGAAATATAGAGGCAGAAACCGACACACGAACCATTGACCGCACAATGCTTATTCTCGATATATTTGCTCTCCGTGCAAGGTCAAAAGAGGGCAAGCTGCAGGTAGAGCTTGCACAGCTAAAGTACCTGATGCCCCGACTTACAGGTAAGGGCGTGGCAATGTCACGACTTGGCGGCGGCATAGGCACAAGAGGCCCGGGCGAAACAAAGCTTGAAACCGACCGCAGACACATCAGCAGAAGAATGAAAACTTTGAAATCCGAACTTGCCGAAGTGGAACAGCACCGCTCAATGTTGAGAAAACGCAGAGAAAAAGACGGAGTAATCACCTGTGCAATTGTCGGTTACACAAACGCAGGAAAATCCACCCTTATGAATTATCTTACCGATGCGGGTGTGCTTGCTCAGGACAAACTTTTTGCAACTCTTGACCCTACATCAAGGGCGCTCAAACTGCCGAGCGGCGTTACGGTTATGATGATTGACACGGTAGGACTTGTACGCAGACTTCCGCACCACCTTGTTGAGGCTTTCCGCTCAACTCTTGAAGAGGCGGCTCTGTCAGACATTATTTTAAATGTATGCGATGCCTCGAGCGATGAGGCAAGAGTGCATATGCAGGTTACAACCGACCTTTTAAATTCACTCGGCTGCGGCGACACTCCTATCATTACCGTGCTCAACAAATGCGACCTTTTGGAAGAAGAGAGTTTTCCGCAGGAGATAGGCTCATATGTCAAGATAAGCGCCAAAAACGGCACAGGCATTGACGACCTTTTAAAAGCTGTTGACGATAACCTCCCCGTAAGAGTAAAGAGAGTTTCTCTGCTTATTCCTTTTTCCGATGCCGGACTTGTGGCAGAAATCCGTAAAAACGCAACCCTGATTAGCGAAGAATATGTTGCAGAGGGAGTTAAGGTTGAGGCAATCCTTGACGAAAAGCTGTATTCTAAAGCAGAAAAATATATTGTTGATTAATATTTATTGAAAAAACAACCGCCGTTTGCTATAATATGTATATAAACATATCAGCAAGCGGCATATAACATTAATAGGAGAAATTATGTCTTTTTTTGAAACAATCACTCCGTGGGATGCATCGGTTTTGCAGTCAATACAAGGCATAAAATGTGATTTTCTTGATACATTTATGGCTGTAATGAGTTTTCTCGGCGAAAAAGGTCTTATCTGGATTATACTCGGACTTACGCTCTGCCTTTTCAAAAAGACAAGGGCAACGGGAGTTATAATGCTTTGCGCAATGACTTTGGGATTGCTGCTCGGTGAGTTTGGCATAAAAAATATTATCTGCCGCCCCCGTCCGTTTGTAACCTACGACTTTACCGTAAACGGGCATATTCCGTCGGGCTACAGTTTTCCGTCGGGACACACAACCTCGTCGTTTGCCGCTGCAACGGTAATTATCATACGCAAAGAAAAGTTCGCCGTTTTTACGGCTGTACTCGCTTTTCTCATTGCGTTTTCAAGGCTTTACAACTGTGTACACTATCCTACAGATGTAATCTGCGGTGCTGTACTCGGTATTGCGCTTGCAATAATAACTTGTCTTATATTTAAAAATTTCGGCTGGGATAACCGTCTTAACAAAAAGATTATTCGTAAAAAAGGTGATGTAAAATGACCGAACACAGATATTTAGGCAAAACTTCAAAAGACTACTTTGTAATAAAGGGCATCAATGTATTTAGCGAAAGATGGTGCGGCACTGGCAACTGCGTTACCGTCACCTCTCCGCTTGACAAAAAGAACTATGTTTTTTCGGAATACACAAGTGACGGTGTAAAATTTATTGCAGGTAAAGACACTCACGGATATTGGCTATTTTTTGCAGCATAATTTGATTTTAAACCGAAAGGAAATAATACATAATGAATGAAAAAATGCTCATAAAAAATCTTTATGACCTCGACAAAACAATTGCAAAACCACTTCTTGAAAAACTCGACTATCCTTGGGAGGCACTTCCTAAAATCAAAGATTTTATAATCGAGCTCGGCAAAACTCTTGACCCCGAAATCTACGAACAGCGTGGCGAAAATATATGGGTTGCAAAAAGTGCGACTGTTTATCCGTCCGCTCATCTCGGCGGCCCTCTCATCATCTGTGAGGATGCAGAGGTAAGACACTGCGCTTTCATCAGGGGCTGCGCAATCGTCGGCAAAGGCGCAGTTGTAGGCAACTCAACAGAGCTTAAGAACTCTATCCTCTTTGACGGTGTTCAGGTTCCGCACTACAACTACATCGGCGACAGTATCTTGGGCTATAAGTCGCACACAGGCGCAGGTACAATTACCTCTAACCTCAAGAGCGACAAGTCGCTTGTTACCGTTAATTGCGATAACGAAAAGATAGAAACCGGCGTTAAAAAATTCGGCGCAATGCTCGGTGATCATGTTGAGGTAGGCTGTAACAGTGTACTCAACCCCGGTTCGGTAATCGGCAGAAACACAAACATCTATCCGCTTTCATTTGTAAGAGGTTATGTAGAGGCTAACAGCATTTACAAGCGCCTCGGTGAAATTGCAGATAAAATCTGATAACTTAAAATTCTTACTTAAGCAGTCGCCGAGCCGACTGCTTATTTTATATTTTGATTCCGACATTTTTTACCGTTTGTGTTGTTCTGTTTACAAAAACGAATTTTTTTGCTAAAGGGTCATATATTTTTATTGATTTAAGCTGTTTGATTATAAAACTCTCAATGTAATTTTATATCTTCAAAGCAAAAGCCCGACCTTAGTTTTATGCTAAAGTCGGGCAAAATTTTACTTTCTTCTTTTAACAAACGGAACAGGAGTTTTATCGTACTCATCAAGTCTGTTGCCGTAGAGATAATAATTTGTTTCCTTTGTAATAACAGGTGCGAGCACCACCATTGCAAATATATTCGGCAATGTCATAAAAGCGTTAAAAATATCTGACATTGTCCATACAATATCAAGAGATGTAATCGGAGCAATAAGAAGAATAACTATAAACAGCACCTTGTAAGGGATAATTCCCTTGGGGCCGAAAAGATAATCAACACAGCTCTCGGCATAGTAACTCCAACCAAGAATTGTTGAAAATGCAAACAATACGATACCGACAACAAGAATCGGTGTGCCTATGTACGGAATCTGTGCAAATGCGGCAGATGTAAGTTCGCCACCCTCAACCGAAGCTGTATCAATATTCGGGTTCTTAATACATGAACTTACAATTACAAGACCTGTCATAAGACATACAACAACAGTATCCCAAAATGTACCTGTCGATGAAATAAGTGCCTGACGAACCGAGTTTCTTGACTGGGCTGCAGATGCAACAATCGGAGCAGAACCCATACCTGATTCGTTGCTGAAAAGACCTCTTGCAACACCGTAACGAGCCGCAAGCATAATGCCTGTACCCGCAAGTCCGCCGCCTAATGCCTTAAAGCTGAAAGCCGACTCGCAAATAAGTGTAACTGTCTGCCAAAGCACATCAAAGTTAATTGATAAAATAATGATACAACCGATAACATAGAGTATTGCCATAAGAGGTACGAGTTTTTCGCATACTCTTGAAATAGACTTAATACCGCCGAAAATAACAAGAGCAACGCAGATTGCAATTACAACACCCGAAATAAGCGCAACAGTCGAAATATTCATTCCGAAGAAGTGGAGCATATATGTTTTGTCAGGATTAAAGGTTGTATCCATAATCTTTGCAATCGCATTTGTTTGAACACCGCAGCCAACGCCGAATGAAGCAAACAACGCAAATACCGCAAACAATACGGCTACCCACTTAAAGTTAATTCCTGTTTTCTTTGATACGCCGTTTTCAATAGCATACATTGCGCCGCCGCGCATTTTACCGTCTCGAGTTTTTACACGGTATTTCACCGCAATAAGCGACTCCGCATACTTTGTGGCAATACCAAACACGCCTGAAATCCAACACCACAACACCGCACCTGCACCGCCAAGCGCAATAGCCGTACCTACGCCGATAATATTACCTGTACCTATTGTAGAGGCAAGTGCTGTAGTAAGCGCCTGAAACGGGCTGATGTCGCCGTCTGAATCAGGGTCTTTTGTAACAGAAAGCTTAATCGCTTTTAATGTTTTGCGCTGAACAAACTTTGTTCTGACGGTCATATAAATGTGTGCGCCAAGCAAAATTACTATCATTGGCACGCCCCATAAAATGTTGTCAAACTTTGTAAAAAAGTCATTCAGCATTTGTAGAAAATCCATCGAGTTCAATCCCTTCTTCTTTTTTGCTCAATTGCTCAAGGTTACTGTATATTACAATCCTCAAGCTCCCTCAAAATCCTTTTCACATCACTTAGTCCGTCTGCAACACCGTGCAAAAGCGGAATTATATCATTACTCGGCTTGTCAAGGTCAGGCACCATTACTGTTACACAGCCTGCCGAGCTTGCCGATTTAATGCCGTTTGGAGAATCCTCAAGCGCAACGCAATTTTGCGGAGAAAGTCCGAGCATTTCCGCCGCCTTGAGGTAGATGTCGGGTGCAGGCTTGCCAACGCTTACCATTGACGCACTCACCGTAACATCAAAATATTTATATAAATCATGTGCCTTAAGGTATCTCTCTGCCCTCTGCGGAGGAGTTGCCGTTGCAAGAGCGACTTTATAGCCGTTTTCTTTCAGAAAAGAAAGCAATTCTTTTGCGCCGCTCTTAACTTCAATACCGTTTTTCTCAACATAGTTGTCCATAAGCTCAACTCTTTTTGAGCGCACAGCCTCATAATCGAAACCGTTGCCGAATATTCCCTTGAGCTTAGCCGAGGCAAGCGGCCGAGCCATACTCCTTATTGACAAAGCGTGTTTTTCTTCCATAGGAAATCCGTAAAATCTTCCTGCCTCGCACCAAAAGCGAACATAAAGTTTTTCGGAGTCGAGAATAACTCCGTCCATATCAGATATTACACCTTGAATTTTCACCGCTCACACCTCTTTTTTATCTGCATATTAGATATAAATATACCTGCGCAAATCAATACTACCGATATAATTGTTTCTATGCCAAACACACTTTCGCCCAGCATAATGCCGGAAAGCAGAGTGCCGAACACAGGCACAAGCAAATTGAAAACGCAAATTCTGCTTGCAGGGTGATGTTTTAGCAAAGCCGTCCAGATTGCGAATGCGGCGGCAGATACAAAAGCAAGCCACAAAAGCACAAGCAATGCTTTTATGCTTGAAAAATCAAGTTTTCCGCCTGTAACAAAACCCGCAATTAAAAGCAGTATTCCGCCGAACAGCAATTGAAATCCCGTGACCGAAATTGGTTCTCGGTCACGGACTATTCCCTTAGAAATAAAATTGCCCGCGGCCGCCGACAAAGTTGACATCAATATCATAAAATCGCCGAACAGCGTATTGACAGTCACACCGCCGCCGCTGTTTACACACAAAACTCCGCAAAAGCCGAGCACGCAACCGATTATTTTACAAATGTTCAGTTTGTCCGACTTAAAAAACAGCGGAGCAAAAAGCACGGTAAAAAAAGTTGCACAGGCGGTTATAACCGAGGTGTTGGCACCGCTTGTAAATCCTATGCCGATATATGTAAAAATATACTGCCCGAAAGTCTGCACCGAACCGAGCAGCATAACAGGCATAATGCCGTTTTTCTCAATTTTAGGCAAGTGCTTGTTCTTGACTAAAAAAATGAAAAGCACCATTATTCCTGCAAGGGTAAACCTTGCACCTGCAAAAAGTAGCTTTGAGCCTATGTCGTTTCCCTCTATGCCAAACTGTGCATAGCCTACTTTTATAAAAGGAAACGCAGTACCCCAAAGCAAAGTGCAAAATATTGCAAGTGCAGCGGCTACCTTGTAATTTTTTATGCTCATCAGCTTAAATAAGGCTTTAATTCTTCAAGCATAGCTTCTTTTTTGCGAAGGCCCGTAAGTCTGAGCACTTCTTCACCGTCTTTAAAAAGGATAAGTGTAGGAATACTCATAACACCGTAGTAATCGGCAACCTGACGCTCGGTTTCTACATTAAGCTTAAAAAATTTCATCTGTGAGCCAATCTCTGTAGAGAGCTCCTTAAAAACAGGACCCATCATTCTGCAAGGACTGCACCACTCTGCCCAAAAATCAACAAGCACAGGCACATCTGCGCCAAGAACTTCGGATTCAAATTCTTCTGCAACAATTTCTTTAACCATAGCAATACCTCCTGCTTTTATTATTATCACATATAAACTCATTATCAATAAAATAAAAAAATTTACTGCTATTTTACATTATAACAGAACATACGCCGTTTTTCAACTTTTTTTACATTTCATAAATTCAATTATATGAATAAAAAATCATTTTTGCATACACAACCGGTAACTATAGCAATGCTGAGGCATAAAATAATCTGAAAGGATGATTTGCTATGGACAATAAATACCCGTTTGTAAACACGCCGTTGCGCTATCCATACAATGCGCTTGAGCCGTACATTGATGAAAAAACAATGATTTTGCATCACGACAGACACCTGCAAGCATATATTGACAAGTTAAATTTGCTGATGAGCGAATGCAGACAGCTTCAAAAATTGAGTTTGCAGGATATATTAAAAAATCCCTGCCGTATTCCCGAGGAAAAACGCAGAGATGTTATAAACAATGCGGGTGGTGTATATAATCACAGATTTTATTTTAACGGTATGAGCCCCGATTGCCATGGGCTTGAGCGTGGTGCTCTGCACAGAAAAATGAGCGAAAGTTTCACAAGTTTTGAAAATTTCAAAAATGAGTTTACCAATGCGGCAATGTCTGTCTTTGGCTCGGGATATGCGTGGCTTGTATATGACGGCAAAAAACTGAAAATTACAACTACCAAAAATCAGGATACACCGCTTTGCAGAGGATTTATACCGATACTTAATATTGATGTTTGGGAACACGCATACTACCTAAAGCACTACAACGACCGCAAAGCCTATATCGAGGATTTTGTAAAAGCAGTAAATTGGGCAATGGCAGAAAAACGACTTTGCAACCAGAAAAGTTTTTAACATTTTTGTGTGGTGAGTGTTGAAATTTTATATTTATTATAATTTGAGTAACATATTCAGAAGATTATCTTCTGAATATTGTGGATAATAAAAAGGTTCTTTAATTATGAATTAGGATAAATCGTTGTTTAGCTCACGGTTTAGTGTAATAAATTTAAAATTTAGGTCAAGACTTTTTAAAGGTTGACCAAACTTTTATAATACTTGGCAAAATTATTTTGCTAAAGCATAATTTACCCAAACTTTTGATAAAAAGCAAAAAACCGAGTGTTGAATTAACAGCACTCGGTTTTAAATATAAATTTACTTTTTCTTCTCTTTCGGCTCAACTTCTTTTTCAAAGTTAGCGGCGTCGGAGGCATTTGCAGTATTAAATTTATAATCCTTACCCGGGAAAATTGCATTGAGGACAATACCGGCGATTGATGCAACGGCAAGCGGTGAAAGTGTAATTGTTGCACTGCCGATTGCAAAACTTACTGTATCGCTTGAAAGTCCGAGCGCGCATACAAGAATTACAGCGGCAACAATAAGGTTACGGCTTTTTGTAAAGTCAACCTTATTTTCCACAACATTTCTTACACCGATTGCAGAAATCATACCGTAAAGTACGAATGAAATACCGCCGATAATACAGCTTGGAATTGAACCGATAATTGCAGATACAATCGGGAAGAATGATACACCTACAGCAAAGAAAGCGGCAATTCTGATTACTCGTGGGTCATAAACCTTTGTAAGTGCAAGTACGCCTGTATTTTCGCCATATGTTGTGTTTGCAGGGCCGCCAAAAAGTGAAGCAACAGTTGTTGCTAAACCGTCACCGGTAAGAGTTCTGTGAAGACCCGGATCCTGAATATAATTGTTGCCTGTTGTTGAACTGATAGCACAAATGTCACCGATATGCTCCATCATTGTGGCAAAAGCGATTGGAACAATGGCAATAATTGATGATGCGATAAGAGCGGTGTTAGAATAGTCGATACCGCCGAATACGGTTTTCTCCCAATGAATCGGAATACCGATAAGACCTTCACTGCCAAAAATATTGCCCTTAGCAATATTATCGCAAATTGTGTTTACACTTGTGAAATCGAAAATAGGCTGATAAACACCGTTTGCGTCTGCACCGCCTGAGAATAACCACGGTACATTCTGAATAAGGTCAGGGTTTGCCTGCGAAATAAAGTAAAGGACAAGTCCTACACCGTAAGAAATAAGCAATCCGAGAATAATCGGAATGATTTTTGCCATTCCCTTGCCCCATATGTTAAATATAACAATTACGGCGAGAGCAACAAAGGCAAGCAGCCAGTTAGTCGTACAGTTTGAAACGGCAGACGGAGCAAGTCCCAGACCGATAGCAATAATGATTGGACCTGTAACAACAGGAGGGAAAAATCTCATAACTTTTTCAATGCCGACAGCTTTGATAATTGCGGCAAGAATGAAATAAACCAAACCTGCACACGCTACACCGAGGCAAGCATACGGCAACATACTGTTAGGGTCATCGGGTGCAAGCGCTTTGATAGCGGCATAACCGCCAAGAAAAGCAAATGAAGAACCGAGAAAAGCAGGTACTTTAAACTTTGTTATGCAGTGAAACAACAGAGTACCGAGTCCTGCCATAAGCAAGGTAGTCGAGATGTCAAGTCCTGTGATAATCGGAACAAGAATTGTTGCGCCGAACATTGCAAACATATGTTGAATACCAAGGATTATCATCTTTGGTTTGCCAAGTTTGCGGGCATCATAGATTGCGCCATTGTTTTTATCCATTTTAATTCCTCTTTCTCTTTTTTTGAGTTTTTATCCGTAAAAACCCCATTCTTTTTAATTATACTGTCTTGAAATAATAAAAGCAATATATTTTTATTATTACATAAAATAATGCATTTTAATTTGATAATTAAATAAATAATTAAAATAATGATTAATTAATAACTTATCAAACTGTTGTGATTAAATAATTTGAAAAGTTTGGTCAACCTTTTCAAAGGTTGTGGGTGTGGGCAAAGCCCACAAATACTTTCCGTTTATGCAATCTAATGATAGCAAAACAGTTTGCTGTTTTGCGGCTTGAACACAACGGTGTTAGCCTTGAAAAGTGAAAGCAGCAAGAAAAGGAAATCATTATTTTGTTAATAAAATATAGGTTTTTTTAATGGCTGTCGCCTGTTTTTTCAAACTTAGTTTTAACACGCAAACAGCGTCGCTGTTTGCGCCGGATAAATTGTTATATTGGAAGATATTATGGGCGCTGCCCATACCCGCAAGCCTTTAAAAAGGCTTGACCTAAATTTTTTAATTATTTCACTTAAACAGGAAATCATACTTTCCCACATTTTACAAATAGTCAAAACCCAAATTTACTTTTCAATAAACACAAAAAGAGCCGACTCTTGCGAATCGGCTCAATTATTTAAGAAAGTGTTATAAATTCAAAGTGAATTACTCGTTAATAGCGATAACTGCACCTGAACCTACTGTTCTACCACCCTCACGGATAGCGAAACGAAGACCTACTTCGATAGCGATTGGAGTGATAAGCTCAACATCCATCTCAACGTTATCGCCAGGCATACACATCTCTGTACCCTCTGGGAGTGAGATTGTACCTGTAACGTCAGTTGTTCTGAAGTAGAACTGTGGACGGTAGTTGTTAAAGAATGGTGTATGACGGCCACCCTCGTCCTTTGTAAGAACGTAAACCTGACCACGGAACTTTGTGTGTGGGTGAATTGTACCTGGCTTAGCAAGTACCTGACCTCTCTGGATTTCATTTCTCTGAACACCACGGAGAAGTACACCTACGTTGTCACCAGCCTCAGCATAATCAAGAGTCTTTCTGAACATCTCAAGACCTGTAACAACAACTTTTCTCTTCTCGTCTGTAAGACCAACGATCTCAACTTCCTCAGAAGTTCTGATCTGACCTCTTTCAACTCTACCTGTAGCAACTGTACCACGGCCTGTGATTGTGAATACGTCCTCAACAGGCATAAGGAATGGCTGGTCAGCCTTACGGTCAGGAGTTGGGATAAACTCGTCAACAGCATCCATAAGCTCGTGGATGCAAGCATACTCAGGAGCATTAGGATCCTTAGAATCGCTTGTAAGTGCGAGGTAAGCTGAACCCTTGATGATTGGTGTTTCATCGCCCGGGAAGCCATACTCGTTGAGGAGGTCACGGATCTCCATCTCTACGAGCTCAAGAAGCTCAGGATCGTCAACCTGGTCTGTCTTGTTCATGAATACTACGATGTAAGGTACACCTACCTGACGAGAAAGAAGGATGTGCTCTCTTGTCTGTGGCATAGGACCGTCAGCAGCTGATACAACGAGGATAGCGCCGTCCATCTGAGCAGCACCTGTGATCATGTTCTTTACATAGTCAGCATGGCCTGGGCAGTCAACGTGTGCATAGTGACGCTTTTCTGTCTCGTACTCAACGTGAGCTGTGTTAATTGTGATACCACGCTCTCTCTCTTCAGGAGCCTTATCGATGTTAGCGTAATCAACGAAGTCAGCGTCGCCTTCTAAGTTGAGAACCTTTGTAATTGCAGCTGTAAGTGTTGTTTTACCATGGTCAACGTGGCCGATTGTACCAATGTTTACATGGGGTTTATTTCTTTCGAATTTTTCTCTTGCCATTGGAAATTTCCTCCTTAAATATGGTAATTCATTGTAATTTACATTACAATAGATTTAATGCTATTGTACCAACAAATCAGCAAAAAATCAAGAGGTTTTTATAAAAAACCTAATATATTCAGCAAAAAGGATTAATTAGTCCTTCTTAGCTCTCTCGCTCATAATCTTTTCAGCAATGTTCTTTGGAACTTCTGCATAAGTATCAGGCTCCATTACATACTGACCACGGCCCTGTGTCTTAGAACGCATATCAGTAGCATAACCAAACATTTCTGAAAGCGGAACATGAGCTGTTACTCTCTGTGCACCGTTCTCTGCTTCCATGCTCTGGATCATACCACGACGAGAGTTAAGGTCGCCGATAACATCACCGAGGTATTCGTCAGGAACGATAACTGTAACCTTCATGATAGGCTCAAGGAGAACAGGATCAGCTTTTCTCATAGCCTCTTTGAATGCCATAGAACCGGCAATCTTAAATGCCATTTCTGATGAGTCAACCTCGTGGTAAGATCCATCATAAAGCTCAACCTTAACGTCAACTACATTGTAACCTGCGAGTACACCGCTGAGCATTGCGCCCTGGATACCCTGGTCAACAGCAGGAATATATTCCTTAGGAATAGCACCGCCGACAATGTTATTAACGAATTCGTAACCCTTGTCCTTGTTAGGGAATACATTAATCTTAACATGACCGTACTGACCCTTACCACCTGACTGACGAGCATACTTCTCATCAACAGAAGCCTCTTTACGGATTGTTTCTTTGTAAGCAACCTGCGGAGCACCGATATTAGCCTCTACCTTAAACTCACGGAGAAGACGGTCAACGATAATCTCAAGGTGAAGCTCACCCATACCTGCGATAATTGTCTGACCTGTTTCTTCATCAGTATAAGCACGGAATGTTGGGTCTTCTTCTGCAAGCTTTGCAAGAGCAATACCCATCTTTTCCTGACCGGCTTTAGTCTTAGGCTCGATAGCTACTCTGATAACAGGCTCCGGGAACTCCATAGACTCAAGAACTACAGGATTCTTTTCGTCGCAGAGTGTGTCACCTGTTGTTGTATTCTTAAGACCAACAGCAGCAGCAATATCACCTGCATAGCAGCAGTCGATATCTTTTCTGTCGTTAGCGTGCATCTGAAGAATTCTGCCCATACGCTCGTTGTTGTCTTTTACAGAGTTGTAAACTGTATCTCCGGCCTTAACAATACCTGAGTAAACTCTGAAGAAGCAGAGCTTACCTACGAATGGGTCAGTTGCAATCTTAAATGCGAGAGCCGCAAAAGGCTCTGTATCAGAAGAATGTCTTTCAACTTCTTCGCCTGTTTCAGGGTTTGTACCCTTGATAGCAGGAACGTCGGTTGGAGCAGGCATATAATCGATAATAGCGTCAAGAAGCATCTGAACGCCCTTGTTACGGTATGAAGAACCGCAAGTTACAGGAACCATTGTATTGTCGATTGTAGCTTTTCTGATAACTTTCTTAATTTCATCTATAGAAATTTCCTCGCCGCCGAAGTATTTCTCCATAAGATCCTCGTCAAGCTCAGCAACTGACTCGATGAGTTTCTCGTGATACTCGTTAGCAAGATCCTGCATGTTCTCAGGAATTTCTTCCTCACTGTAATCTGTACCGTCTTCGTTGTGGTAAATCTCGGCCTTCATAGTAACGAGGTCGATAATACCTGTGAAGTCGCTTTCGGCACCGATTGGGAGCTGAATCGGAACAGCGTTACATTTAAGTCTGTCCTTCATCATCTGTACAACATGGTAGAAGTTAGCACCCATGATGTCCATTTTATTAACGTAAACCATTCTTGGTACGCCGTAGTTGTCAGCCTGACGCCATACGGTTTCAGACTGAGGCTCAACGCCGCCCTTAGCACAAAGAACTGTTACAGAACCGTCAAGTACACGGAGTGAACGCTCAACTTCAACGGTGAAGTCAACGTGACCAGGTGTGTCGATGATGTTGATTCTGTGTTTCTTGTACTGATGCTTGCTACCGAACCAAAATGCTGTTGTTGCAGCAGAAGTGATTGTGATACCACGTTCTTTCTCCTGAACCATCCAGTCCATGGTTGAAGCACCATCGTGTGTTTCGCCGATTTTATGGTTTACGCCAGTGTAATACAGGATACGCTCTGTTGTTGTAGTTTTACCGGCATCGATGTGAGCCATGATACCGATGTTTCTTGTCTGTTCAAGTGAAACCTGTCTTGGCATAAAATCCTCCTCTAAAAATTACTCCGGTAATAAAAATTACCATCTGTAATGAGCGAAAGCCTTGTTTGCTTCAGCCATCTTATGAGTGTCTTCACGCTTTTTGAAGGCACCGCCTGTGCTGTTAGTAGCATCAAGAATTTCTCCTGCAAGTCTTTCCTTCATTGTTCTTTCATTTCTGGCTCTTGAGTAAGTTGAAATCCAACGAAGACCGAGTGTCTGTCTTCTCTCAGGACGAACCTCCATAGGAACCTGATATGTGGCACCACCTACACGGCGAGCCTTTACCTCGAGAACTGGCATTACATTTTCCATAGCCTGCTCGAAAACCTCAAGTGGGTTATTACCTGTCTTATCAGCAATGATTTCAAATGCACCGTAAACAATCTTCTGAGCAACGCCCTTTTTACCGTCATACATAATGTTATTGATAAGACGAGTTACAAGTTTTGAATTATAAAGCGGATCCGGTAATACGTCACGCTTCGCAATAGAACCTCTTCTTGGCACTTTGCTTCCCTCCTTCACAATAATTGAGATATCATAGGTACTCGAAAGCGACAAACTCCCGTATGCCAACAAGAAATCCATAAATATATATAGAAATCCTGCCGCATAGCAGAACTTAAAATCAATTTAAGCCGAAGTTATGTCAATTCCTTATTTACCTGCCTTTGGACGCTTTGCGCCATACTTAGAACGGGACTGCATTCTTCCTGCAACGCCCTGTGCGTCGAGTGTACCACGAACAATGTGATAACGAACACCAGGCAAGTCCTTAACACGGCCACCACGAATAAGAACAACGCTGTGCTCCTGAAGGTTGTGACCAACACCTGGAATGTAAGAACTAACTTCGATACCGTTAGAAAGTCTTACTCTGGCAATCTTTCTGAGAGCTGAGTTAGGCTTTTTAGGTGTAGCAGTCTTTACAGCTGTGCACACACCTCTCTTCTGTGGTGAGCTCTGGTTGATAGCAACACGCTTCTTAGAGTTCCAACCCTTTAAGAGTGCAGGAGCCTTAGCTTTCTTTTCGGAAACCTCTCTGCCCTTTCTTACCAACTGGTTAAATGTAGGCATATTTTTCCTCCTTTCCAAAATATTAAGAAATTGATTAACCGCCCTGTCAAGCAGGGCCGATATGCCGAACAAGGTGCAATTACACATTGCTCTGCAATTTAGTATTATAACTCAACAAATATCGTTTTGTCAAGCGTTTTTATCCCGATTTTACGGCATTTTTACTTGAGTTTTTCAAATTTGTGCCGCAGCAGATACTATTTTACCCCAAAATTTTCTTTATATACCGAAAAAGCCGCCCTCCGTAAAAGCAGAGAGCGGTTTTATATAAAAGGTTATCAATTTTTAGCTTTGGCAAATCAGTTATTCTCAACCTTAAAGCCGTTATCCTGAGCGTATTTTTCGGCTGCTGAGCCTTTCTTTGCTACAATAACAAGGTCTTTTGAAATAACATTTTCTTCATTTGAATCTAAATATCCGACACCGACATCGTCGATATATGTTACAGACTCCGGAATTGTAATCTTTTTAAGATACTTGCAGTTATAAACAGCATAGTCTCCAATGCTTTCAACACCATCTTCAAAAACAATTTCGGTTACGCCCTCTAAGCCCCACAAAGCATAGCTCTCAATATTCTTAACAGAGCCGGGGATTATAAGCTTCATATTCAAATCATCGGTGTCGATATTCGAATAATTATAAACATATATCTCATAAACGCTTGTTACAGGCTTGCCGTTAATTTCGTTCGGAACTCTGATTTCAAAATTCTTATCGGTAAATGTTTCGTCAAATGTGTCCATATAATTATAGCCTGTGATTTCAATTTCGCTGCCGTCGTTAATCTCCTGATAGTAAAAATGGCTTGCACTGTCATAATTTCTTTCACTGCTCTCAGCGCTGCTGTCACTGTTGTATTTGCTTTCATTATCTTCTACAAATATGCTTACGCCTTCCTTAACGCCACCAATAACCGAACCGACAGTCTTAAAAACGTTGCAGGCTACAATGCCGAAAACAACAGCAAGAATAATTATGATACCGAGAATAACGCTGATTACAATAGCCGCAACCTTACCGCCGCTCATACCTTTTTTAGGCTGATTAGGCATATTGTTGTTAGGAACATTTGTAAACTGCTGACCTGTGTAACCGTTATTTACAGGCATACCGTTTGGCTGATTAGCAGATGAATTATACTGATACGGCTGTGGTGCAGGCTGTGTTTGAGTTTCCTGCTCTTTTACAGGCTCTTCGACAGGAGCGGGTGTGCCGCAGCTTGTGCAAAACTTACCTGTGATTTTATTTCCGCAATTAGGACATTTCATTTACTATACCTCTCCTTAAATAAGCAAAATATATTTGCCATACTATTGCATAATTATACCATTTTGTTTATGCAAAAATCAATTGCTTTTATTTACATATAAAAAAAAAATATATTGCATATTTTTATAATTTCATAACAAAAAGGTTCTCCGCAGCAGAGAACCTTAAGTTTATTATTTTACATAATTTCATCTAAGCAATTATCTCAACCTTCGATAAAAGCCTTTAGAATTCAAACGCTCACGATTAATCAAAGCATCAGTTGTATTTAATGTACAAATCGTTATCCTTGGCGTATCTGTCGGCAGCCGAGCCTTCTTTAGTGTATATGTAAGTAAGCGGAGAACGGGTATATTCTCTTTTGCCGACAGGCTCTGAAAATGTATCTCCCGCAATATTAAAGCCTACCGCATGCTCGCCTATAACGGTCACCGATTCCGGAATATTAACCCTATCAAGCGAATAGCAATCTACAATAGCGTCAGGCTCAAGAGTTTCAACACCGTCTTCAAAGGTAATTTCACGCACATGTTCCGACAGTTTAAAAGTATCGCTCTGTATTGTCTTTACTGTACCGGGTACTGTAATATAAATATGGAGAGTACCCGAGGAAAGAGGATTGGTCGGATTGATTTTTCCGATAGCAGTTACGGTTTTGCCGTTAATTTCACTCGGAATATTAAAATAAAAATTGTAAGTATCATCTACAACTTCATCCTTAAAATCATTGTAGTAATCCACGGTGTCAATACCTGTGACTGTAACAGTTCCGTCATCGTTTTCAGTGTAAAAGCAATACGAGTTTTCGTCCAAATCCATACTCACGGACGAAACGGCAGCAGAGTCATCCGCACCCGTAAACTCACCTATTCCCTTATTAAATTTATTATTTTTGATTACATTCATTATGACGATATATCCGATAACACAAAGGCTGATAATCAATACACTTACAACAACAGGAACAACTATGCGAGCTGTTTTTGATTTTTTCTTTTCACGGGTATTTACAACATCCGAAAACGGCTGATTTTGATTAGTATAACCGTTCGGCATTGCGCTGTTGCTGTAATTAGGGTTTCCGTAACTATGCTGTGAATTGTAATTTTTTTGAGCATAGTTGTTTACAGGCTGTGTGTTGTAACCGTTTTGTGCGTATTCGTTTACAGGCTGAACACCGTCACTGTTTAAAGCAGCATTTTCAACTGTAAATTTCGACGCTTCTTCAGAATTATTTATATTTGCCTGTTCGTCGGATTTTTCCTGAACGGCTTTTTCCTGTTCTAATTCTTCTTGCGGTACGGGTCTGCCGCAAAAGGTACATATATTACCCTCAAATCTTTCTCCGCAATCCGGACATCTGTGCATTTTTCTGTTCCTCCAAATTTCATATCAATTACATTCCATAGAACAGCATAATTATACCATTTTAATACATATAAATACAAGCATATTTTTGGATATAATAAAGCATAAAATTACAATTTATTTAACTAAAGTGCATAACAAAAGGCTCTCCGTTCAGAAGAGCCTCAGCTTTAAAATTATGTTTCAGAAAAACATTTCGTAAAGCGATTATAAGATTTTATCTTAAATTTGCGCAAAGTCATAATTTATTATTCACGCAAGTGCTTTTTCGATTTCCTGTGCGGCATCATCAAGGTAGTTGCCCTCAAAGAGTTCTACTCTGCCATCGTCAACACACTTGGCAAGGTCGCTGTCAATAGGAAGCTTTGCAAGTACCTTTGTATTGTAACGCTCGGCAATTTCATCAATATGGCTTTCACCGAAAATATTATGCTTTTTGCCGCAATCGGGACATACAAAATAACTCATATTCTCAACAAGACCGAGGATCGGCACATTCATCATATTTGCCATTTTTACCGCCTTTTCGACAATCATGGAAACAAGCTCCTGCGGAGATGCAACTACAATGATTCCGTCAATCGGCAAACTCTGGAATACGGTAAGCGGAACATCTCCTGTTCCCGGAGGCATATCAACAAACATATAGTCCTCGTTTTCCCAGATAACATCTTTCCAAAACTGCTTTACCGTGCCTGTAATGACAGGTGAACGCCATACAACAGGGTCGGTCGGATTTTCAAGCAAAAGGTTTACTGACATAATATCAATTCCCGTTTCGGTTGTAACAGGAATAATTCCGTATTCGTTGCCCTTTGCTCTTTCGTTAATGCCAAAAGCCTTTGGAATTGACGGGCCTGTAATATCTGCGTCAAGAATAGCCGTTTTTTTACCAAGACGGTTGAAAGTTACCGCAAGAGTTGAAGTAACAAGGCTTTTGCCTACTCCGCCCTTGCCCGATACTACGGCAATTACTTTCTTTACACTGCTGTATTGATTAAGGCTTTCTCTCATACTTTCGGGATTTTTTGACTTGCAATCCGAACTGCAAGAAGAACAATCATGACTACATCCCATATTTTTTACATCTCCATTTTATACAATTTGTGTTGTTTCGTCGGGAACATACTCCGTTACAGGTTCTGTATCCGGGGTAGATTCGTAAGTTTCGGGTTCGGTATATTCTTCTGTGTAAGGCTCTGTTTCCGGCTCGGTGTACTCCTCTGTGGAAGGCTGTTCTGTGGTTTCCTCCACATTCTCCGTGTAATCGGGAACATACTCCGATTCGGTTTCAGGCTCGTTATGCTCGGTTGTCGGCTCTTGAGTTGTGGCAACAGTCGCTTTCGTGGTAGGTGCAGTTGTCACCGTCGATTTTTTATTGTCAAACGAACATTTTGAAAGCACAAAAGCAAGCACACATACTACTATAACCGCAACGGCTACCACTACGCATACCATAGCCGCCTTACTGTTTTTCTGCTTTTGTTTTTTCGCTTTTTTCTGCTTTTTCGGCTTTCCCAAATAATCGTCCGTATCTGCATTATTCTCATAATAGTCGTCATTATTCGGTTGTCTGCGCTTAAATTCGTGTCTGTCCTCACCCGTTTGAGCGTCAAAACCGTCACCGTAATCTCTGTTGCTTTTTTTCGGATTATCCGACGGTATATGATTTTTGCTTGCTATCGATTGACAGTCAAAATCATCGCCGTAATTATCGCTGTGAACATCAAAATTCTCTGCGCTGTCTATGGCAGGCTCATTATTCGGTACATCGTTTGAATTTTTTTCAACTTCTTTATTTTCAACAGTTTCGGTATTATCAACATCAAAATTTTCAATATCCGCAAATCTGTCCTCTTCATCTTTTTTTGCGTGACGGGCAATATATACGTTTTCTTCTTCCTCTTCAATTTTTTCTGTTCCGTCAAACTTATCCTTTTCGTCCATAAATTCACCCTCTTTAATTTGGTTTTAAATGTTGGGGTAACAATAATAAATTATTGTTTGGCTCACGGTTTAGTGTAATAATTTAAAAATTCAGGTCAAGCCTTTTTTAAGGTTGCCAAACTTTTATAATTACTTGGCTGAAGTATTACGCTAAACTATAAATTACCCAAACTTATGATAAAAAGCCTTTAATTCTTAAATAACCGTATAAGGCACCGCTTAAATAATAAAACAGCGGCTCGATTTTGTCAAGTCGCTGTCAAATTAATAAGTAAAACAAATTATTCTTCTGTGTTTTCTTCGCTTGTTTCGGTTTCTTCGGCATTTTCGGAAGTTTCCTCTGATTCTTCTTCATTTTCAACATCCTGAATGTCAGCTTCTATACCGCCCTCAACGAATTTTTTCTCGCTTTCGTTCTCTTCCTCGGCAATTTCAAAACCGCTTAAGAATGTGTACGGAATACCGTAACCGAATACAACGGCTGCAAGTGTTGTTACAATGCTGATTGAACTGTCATTTATAACAAATGCGCTGTGGAGCGGCATACCGCTTGCTATGCTTGCAATCATTATGTAAAGCGCAGGCAATACCATAATTATTAATGTAATCGGTGAAAAACGCTTTACAGGCTTTCCGTCGCCGACTCTTGTTGCGTAGAACAAAAGCAGACCGAACACTGTGTAAACAAACAACTGAATTACATTTGAAAGCACCTGATTCTGTCCAAGTGCAAAATTAGAGAAAAAGTGTGCGCATACTACAAACGCAAGAATAAGGAATGCAGAGAAAAACAGATTTACTGTATTCTTTTTATTTGGTTTTTTCATAATCGTGCCTCCGAGCATCAAAATTATTTAGATTTTATCACACTATTGTGACAGTTTTATGACAAATGTTCAGTAAATATCGCACTATACAGCACATTTATTACCTTATTTTTTTGCTTTTGCGGCAAGGCACACCCAACCTTTTTCAAGGTGTTCTTCTATAATGTCAAAATCCTTGCCGATTGATTCCTTTACCTCTTCGGCACGGGTATCAATAATACCGCTCATAATATAAACCGCATCGTCTTTCATAAAGTCTTTTACACCTTTTGAAAGGAACATAATTGCGTCTGCTACAATATTTGCAAGTACAATGTCATACTTACCTGTTACTTTATCTGTAAAGCTGCCGCAGATTGCAGTAAAGCGGTCAGCCACATTGTTAATTTCGGCATTTTCTTTTGCGGTTCTTACCGCAACATCGTCAATGTCAACTCCGACGGCACTTTCTGCACCCATAAGCAAAGACGCAATACCGAGCACACCGCTGCCACAACCCACATCAAGCACTTTGTCGCCTTTTTTCATATACTTTTCGCACATTTCAAGGCAAAGTCTTGTGGTTTCGTGACTGCCTGTGCCAAACGCAAGACCCGGGTCAATATTCAAAACTATTCTGCCCTGCGGATCGTAATCATCTCTCCAACTTGGGCGAATAAGGAGCTTTTCTCCAACGGCAATCGGATTAAAATACTTTTTCCAATTGTTTCTCCAATCCTCTTCGGCACAGTCGAGCAATTCAATTTTATGCTCAATACCCTCTGCATTATACCTTTCGGACAAAAAGGCTACAGCCTCGTTCGGAGAAACATCAGGCTCAAGGTAAATATGAACATAGGCAACGCTCCTGTCCTTCTTGAGCAAATCCTCATCTATAAGGTCAATGTGTGCAATCTCCTGCACTTCCTGCTCAAGAGCAGTGTAGTCCTCAATATAAATTCCGTAAGGCACTACAACATTCGCAATGTCGCCTGCCCTGTCTATATCCTTTGCGTTTACCGCAATTTTTATTTCTGTCCAAGACTCCATTTATTAAGCCCCTTTATATACTGTTATCAGAATTATTCGTTGAACATTCTCTTTATTTTCTCAAAAAAGCTGTTGCGCTGTGCGTAGTTCTTTTCGTTTGTAACATTCTCAAATTCTTTTATAAGATTTTTCTGCTTAGCGTTAAGATTCTTCGGAACTTCAATGGTTACACGCACATACTGGTCGCCTTTTCCTCTGCCGTTAAGACGCTGAATGCCTTTGCCCTTAAGCTTAAATACATCGCCCGGCTGTGTACCCTCGTGAACCTGATACGAAACCTTGCCGTCGAGAGTAGGAACAACCACCTCTGCGCCGAGAGCAGCCTGTGCAAATGTAAGAGGAAGATTGCACCATACATCGTCGCCTCTGCGTTCAAATACAGGATGCGGCTGAACATTTACATATACATGAAGGTCACCCGAAGGGCCGCCGTTGTAACCTGCGTTGCCTCTGCCGCCAACATTAAGAATCTGCTGGTCTTTAATGCCTGCCGGAACTGTAATATCAACAGTTTTAGTCCTGCGCTTTCTGCCCGAACCGCCGCACTTAGGGCAAGGACTGTCAATAATCTTGCCTTTACCGTGACAAGCGTCACAGGCACGCTGTGTCTGAACAACTCCGAAAGGTGAACGCTGGCTGATTGTAACTCTGCCCGAGCCTCCGCATACAGAGCAGGTCTTAGGCTGAGTACCGGGTTTTGCGCCCGTACCGTGACATTCGTCACAAGAAGAAACGCAATCGTAGCTTACGGTCTTTTTACAGCCCTTTGCAGCCTCTTCAAATGAAATATAAATGCTTGCCTCAACATCGCTGCCTCGGCTCGGAGCATTAGGATTATTGGAGTGTCTGCCTCCGAATCCGCCGAAAAAGCTTGAAAAAATATCATCTATATCAATGCCCTGACCGTATGCACCGTAACCGCCTGCGCCGCCCGCACTGAAGTTAGGGTCTACGCCTGCGTGACCGTACTGGTCATAGCGTGCTTTTTTATCTTTATCTGAAAGTACCTCGTAAGCCTCGTTGACTTCTTTGAATTTTTCTTCACATTCCTTATCTCCCGGATGGAGGTCAGGATGGTACTTTTTAGCGCTCTGACGGTAAGCCTTTTTAATTTCATCTTCGCTTGCTCCCTTAGAAACGCCAAGCACCTCGTAATAATCTCTTTTATCTGCCATCATTCTCACCTTTTAATAACTTGTTATCAGCTGTATAAAGGTTATCTATATACGCTGTATACGCTGTCAAAAATCCATACAGTGCTAAAGGAGCCGTTGCAAAAAACAGCCCCTTTAACAAATTTTAACAGGAAAAACAAATGAAGTCAATCATTGTGTAAATCTATTTATAGGCTGCCGTTTTTAATCAGTTGCCGTCAACATCCTTAAAATCGGCATCATATACGTTAGGGTCACCGTTTGAGCCGCCCTGTGCGCCCTGCTGTGGGTCACCCTGCGGAGCCGCACCCTGTGCACCCTGCGGATTTGCCTGCTGATAAAGTTTTGCGGAAACTTCGTAAACAGCTTTCTGTAAATCCTCCTTAGCAGTGTCAATCATAGACTTGTCATTCTTAGCGATAGCATCCTTAACTGCAGCACACTTTGTATTGATTGTATTCTTTTCGTCCTCTGAAATCTTGTCGCCGCTCTCGTTTACGAGCTTTTCAGCCTGATATACAAGGTTTTCAGCTTCGTTCTTAGCGTCAACCTCTTCACGGTGCTTCTTATCTTCTGCGGCGTACTGCTCTGCTTCCTTAACAGCCTTGTCGATATCTTCCTTGCTCATTGAGGTTGAGTTCTGAATCTGAATCTTCTGCTCCTTGCCTGTACCGAGGTCTTTTGCAGATACATTAACAATACCGTTTGCATCAATATCAAATGTTACTTCAATCTGCGGGATACCACGCATAGCTGGAGCAATGCCTGTGAGAGCAAACAAACCGAGCTGCTTGTTATCTCTTGCAAATTCACGCTCACCCTGTAAAACATTGATTTCAACCTGTGTCTGGTTATCAGCGGCAGTTGAGAAAATCTGGCTCTTCTTTGTAGGAATTGTTGTGTTTCTCTCAATAATCTTTGTCATTACGCCGCCCATTGTTTCAACACCGAGTGAAAGAGGTGTAACATCGAGGAGAAGAAGTCCCTCTACCTCGCCGCCGAGAACGCCGCCCTGAATAGCAGCACCTACAGCTACGCACTCATCAGGGTTAATGCCCTTGAACGGCTCTTTGCCGATAAGCTTTTTAACAGCTTCCTGTACAGCAGGAATTCTTGAAGAACCGCCGACCATAAGAACCTTGTCAATCTGACTGATCTGTAAACCTGAATCAGAGAGAGCCGAACGAACCGGACCCATTGTAGCCTCTACAAGGTCTGCTGTAAGTTCGTCAAACTTAGCTCTTGTAAGTGTTAAGTCAAGGTGCTTAGGACCTGTCTGGTCTGCTGTAATGAACGGGAGGTTGATTGAAGATGTTGTAACGCCCGAAAGCTCTATCTTAGCTTTCTCTGCAGCCTCTTTGAAACGCTGCATAGCAACCTTATCTGATGAAAGGTCAATACCTGTTTCGTTTTTGAATGATGTTACCATCCAGTCGATAATTCTCTTATCGAAGTCATCACCACCGAGGCGGTTGTTACCTGCTGTTGCAAGAACTTCCTGAACACCGTCGCCCATCTCAATGATAGATACATCGAATGTACCGCCGCCGAGGTCATATACCATAACCTTCTGGTCTTTTTCTTTATCTATGCCGTATGAAAGAGCAGCTGCTGTAGGCTCGTTGATAATTCTCTTTACATCAAGACCTGCAATCTTACCTGCATCCTTAGTAGCCTGACGCTGTGCGTCTGTAAAGTAAGCAGGAACTGTAATAACTGCCTGTGTTACCTTTTCGCCGAGGTATGCTTCAGCGTCTGCCTTTAACTTTGAAAGAATCATAGCTGAAATTTCCTGCGGTGTGTACTGCTTGCCGTCAATTGATACTTTATATGATGTACCCATTTCTCTCTTAATAGAAGAAACTGTCTTGTCAGGGTTTGTGATAGCCTGGCGCTTTGCAACCTGACCTACCATACGCTCGCCGTCTTTTGAGAAAGCAACAACGGAAGGAGTTGTTCTTGCGCCCTCGGCGTTAGGAATAACTACAGGCTCGCCGCCTTCGATAACTGCTACACATGAGTTTGTTGTACCTAAATCTATACCTATTGTCTTTGCCATAATGAATTCCTCCTGAATATATTTGTTTTACTTTTATACTGATTTATTTATATAAAGGTCTTAGTCGCAATTTGCAACCTGAACCATTGCATGACGAATAATTTTATCGCCGATTTTGTAACCTGTCTGGAACACCTGTGAAATACAGTTCTTTTCAAAATTCTCATCGTCAATCTTTGAGATTGCGTTGTGAATTTCCGGATTAAACTCCTCACCCTGCGCACCGAAAGGCTCAACCTTGAGCTTTTCAAGCGACTTTGCAAGCTGATTTGAAATAAGCTCAATGCCCTTTAAAATTTCGGGGTCACAATCTTTTAAATTTGTAATAGCCATCTGAATACTGTCTGCTACAGGCAAAAGCTCTGTAACCGCCTTTGCTGTTGCGTCATCATAAATAGAAAGCTTTTCGTTTGCTGTACGCTTGCGGTAGTTGTCATACTCGGCACAAAGGCGAAGATATTTGTCTTTCTGTGAGTTGAGTTCCTCCTCAAGTTCAGCTATTTTTTTGGCGGTTTCATCAATCTCTTCCGTAACCGCTTCAGCTGTCTGTTCGGATGTATTCTCGTTTACAACAGCTTCGTCTTTTGTCACTTCTTTTTTCTTTGACATATTACCTTTCCTTTCTATATTAATGCTCTATAAGCTCGCTTATTATTTTACTTACACATTCGCTTATACATTCTATAATCGAAATCACTCTGCCGTAATCCGTTCGTATCGGAGCTATTACGGCAAGCGTACCGGACGGTGTATCTTTTACGCTGTAGCTTGAAGAAATTACCGAGCTGTACGCAAGTTCTATACGGCTGTTTTCTGTACCTATACTTACCGAAGTACCTATCGGCAGGCTTGTAAGAACACCTGCAAGATCTCCTTTTCTTGAAAGAAGTTCAATTACATTTCTTGCCGCAAGAAAATTTACATTCTGCATAAACAACGGCTTTGTCTGACCGCTCAAAAAGATTCCGACTTCGTTTGCCTTGTCTGCCGCATCTTTTATCGCCGTAAGCACACTTGGCATAAAGAGCGATAACTCGCCAAATCTTGCCGCTGCCGTCTGTATAAACGGACGATTTATCGAAGAAAGCCTTACTCCGTCAAACAATTCGTTAAGCGCTTTGTCAAACACTTCAAGGATTTCGGGAGTGATTATAAATTCGCATCTGAAAAGCTGATTTTTTATAATGCCGTTTGAGGCAATTACAACAGTCATTGCCGTGTGCGAACCCGTCTGCACAAAGCTGATTTTGTGAATCCTGCTTTCTGCGGAATTCGGTGTTGTGGCAACTGCGGTAAGTCCTGTCAGCTCCGAAAGAAGATCTGCCGCCGATTTTAAAATATTTTCGGGTGATTCGGCATTTCTGTAAAGTTTATCCTCCACAAGTTCTCTGCCCCGCTGTGACACCGCCACAATCTTCATAAGATTGTCAACATAGTATCTGTAGCCCTGCTGAGTAGGTATTCTGCCTGCCGATGTATGCGGCTGAACAAGATAACCCTTTTGTGTGAGGTCTGCCATATCATTTCTTACCGTAGCCGATGAAACTTTTAAATCCGTTTCGTCTATCAGAGTTTTTGAACCTACAGGCTCACCTGTCTTTATAAAGTTTTCAACAACAGCCGAAAGAATTTTTTGCTTTCTTTCCGCAAGCTCCATAGGTATCACCTCTCTGCCTGCGTTTTTTGTTGTTTTAGCACTCTCTGTGTGTGAGTGCTAACTCTTATGCTTATACTATAATCTTAAAGTCAGCAAAAGTCAAGAGTTTTATCAGAAAAATTTTACTTTTCAAAAACTTTTCACAAATCCGTCACCATTATTGACATTTCAGCGCAAAATATACTATAATGGAAGTTATATTGACAAATACACCCTTAACTACACAAAATGGCTTAAATTAGCCGTAATTTTGATACAACTAAGATACAAAAGAGGTTATTATGAGAATCGGTTACTTTTTCAGAGTTTGCTCCGGCGCAACATTCAGCAAACTTTCCGGCGCAATAAATACCGTTCACACAAAATCCGGCAAAAACAAAGCCGGCATTTTCTTTGATATGGTAGGTTGCTTTTTTAAATACAGAGCGGGATATAATGACTATGTTCTGTTTGAATACTACAATATGACTGCAGACCAACGCAAAACGTATATGACACGCTTTAAAAACAAGCGTTTTATGTTAATGCAGAACGATCTTACAAGTGCCGAAATATTTAACGATAAAAGATTATTTGATACCAGATTTGCAAAATATCTTGGCAGACGGGTACTTGTAATTGAGGAAAAAATTACTTTGGAGCAATTCAGCGAATTTATTAAGCCTTGGGATGTTTTCATTGCAAAGCCTGCTTTCGGCGAATGCGGCAAAGGCATTGAAAGACTTGTTAAAGCGGACTTTAAGAGTGACGAAGAATTTTATAATTATGTTTTTGACAAAGAAAACGAATTCGGTGTACTTGAAGAGGCAATAAAACAACACCCCGATGTTTCAAAAATTTATCCTCACTCAATTAACTGCTTAAGAATTGCCACACTTGTGGTAGACGGCAAGCCGAATATTTTGTATGCGGTGTTTAAAACAGGAAATAACGGTAAATTTGTAGATAATCTTGAAAACGGCGGTTTTGCCTGTCACTTTGACCTCGATACAGGTACGGTAACAGGGCCGGGACATACTTCCGATATGGAAATTGCATACGAACACCCGTATTCGGGAATAAAATTTAAAGGTTTTAAAATTCCTTACTGCGAAGAGGTCAAGGAGCTTGTTAAAAAGGCGGCACTGGAAGAACCCGAATTCAAATATTGCGGTTGGGATGTATGCATTTCGGAGAACGGACCTGCGATTATCGAGGGCAATGACTATGCGGCATATGACTTTCCGCAGTTACCCGACGAAGATACTCCAAAGGTCGGATTAATTTCAATTATAAAGCAGTATATTCCCGACCTTAAACTTTAAATCATTAATACATTAGATTTATAGGAGATCAACAAATGGAAACCATAAAATCCTTTTACTTTATATTATGGGCAATAATCGCTCTGTATATGTTCGTATCGGCAAAAAAGCTCGGTTCTTTGTGCTACATCATCGGGGGGTTTTTCAGCTTTATGACTGTATGGTACGCTATGAACAGTTTTTCGGGAATTGCAATGTTTGACGGTGTGCTAGGCATTGTGTTTAAATGTGTAGTAGGTGCTTTCCTGCTCGGCTTTGTACTGATTTATGTAATCGGTAAACTAAAAAAGAATAAGAAATAAAATTTTAAATCAATTACAGGCTTAAAAGCATAACCCCTCCGGCAACGCTGTTAATATGCGTTGTCGGAGGGGTTATTGTTGTTATCAAACTTTGCATATACAAAAAGCTTTTCAAAATATGTCGCATCAGAACAAATTTTAAAAACAATGTAAAAATAATTGACAGCGACTATATCTGATTTTATAATATTTATATAAATACATTCATACAAAGGACTGATATTATGATAAATTTCAATAATGTTACAAAGGTATTTAACAACACTTTAAAAGCAGTAGACGATCTGTCTTTTACTGTAAATAAAGGCGAAATTGTAGGATTTATCGGGCCGAACGGTTCGGGCAAAACCACCACAATCAAAATGCTTACAGGTATTCTCTCAAGTGACAGCGGTGAAATAAGCATCAACGGTCACGACATAAAAAAAGAACCGCTTGAGGCAAAGAAAAGTATCGGTTACATTGCCGACAGTCCCGATATGTTCTTAAGGCTCAAAGGAATTGAGTTCCTCAATTTCATCGGTGACATCTACAAAGTTCCGTCAGATGTGCGCAAAAAGAGATTTACCGAAGTTTGCGACAGATTCGGACTTACCGACAGCTTAAACGCACCTATGCTAAGCTACTCGCACGGTATGCGTCAGAAAATTATGGTTGCCGCCGCACTTGTGCACAATCCCGATGTATGGATTCTTGACGAACCGCTCATCGGTCTTGACCCTAAGAGTGCTTTTGAACTGAAAGCTATGATGCGTGAACACGCAGATGCGGGTAACTGCGTATTTTTCTCCACCCACATACTTGAAGTTGCCGAAAAACTCTGCGACAAGGTTATCATAATAAAAAAGGGCAAATCGCTTTATGACGGCACTCTCGATAATCTTTGTAGTCAGAACACAGGCAAATCACTTGAACAAATCTTTTTGGAGCTGACTGAAAATGAGTAATTTTTTTAATTTATTAAAAACCTTTATAAAAACAACCGAGCTAACCTCCGCAGAAAAAAAGCGTTCCAAACATTTTTATACAATTATGGGTACGGCGGTTGTGCTTCTTATTATGATACCGGCAGGTGCGCTTGTCGGAATAATCACCTATGCCCTAACACTCGGCGTAATGACATACGGCGGAGCAACACAGGGTGCGGAAGTAATTTTACATATTATTTCTATCCTTTCCGTAGTATTCGGAATTAATGTAATTATCAATATATTTTATTTTTCAAACGATATTGAAAATCTCATTCCTCTTCCATTAAAGCCGAGAGAAATCGTAAGCGCAAAGTTTGCTTATTCCCTGCTTTCGGAAAACATAATGGAATTTATCCTTATTCTCGGCGCTTGCGTAGGCTTTATGTCGGCAAAGGGATTTTCGCTTACAGGTGTTATAACTTCAATAATCGGCATACTTACCGTTCCCATTATTCCTCTTGCTTACTGCGGAATTATTGCCGTTATATTTATGTACTTTACCCACTCGGTAAAAAATCGTGATTTCCTCAATAAAATTACAGGTATCGGCACTGCCGTGCTTATAGTCGGCGCATTGGTTGCTCTCGTAAGCATCAGCGGATTTAATCCCGACGCAATCGTTACTTCGCTTGCAAGCGCAGACAACGGATTTTTAAATGTTATGAACTTTATTTTTCCGCACATTCCGCTTATGATGGATTCTATCTCAAGCGAATCCGTATATCAACTGCTTTTATACTTGCTTGCAAATGTAATTTTCGTTGCAGTCTTCCTTTTCCTTGCGTCAAAAATGTATATCAAAGGTGTGTCGGACATCAATACCACAAAATCCAAACGCAGTAAAAGCATTGCAAGTCAGGCTGTTGAAAAATCAACCCAAAAAGGAGTTTTTGCAAGTTATCTGAAAAAAGAATTTCTTATCCTTTTCAGAACTCCGCCTTTCTTTATGGACTGCATAGCCATTAACCTTTTGTGGCCTGTTTTTATGGCTGTTATTATGATTTTGCAGGGCAGTACAAACTTTTTGTCGGGCACACTTACACCGTACCTTGCTGGAGATCAAAAAAGTATTACTGTAATTACCGTAGCGGCTGTTGTAATTTCCGCCCTTGTCACGGCAATTAACAGTATCGCTTCTTCCGCAATTTCAAGAGAGGGCAAGCACTTCCAATTTATGCGCTATATTCCCGTTACATTAAGAGTTCAACTGAATGCAAAAGCACTTACAAGTATAATCATCAGCGGCTCTGTTATGGTGCTCTATGTAATTGCATTTAATATTTACTGCGCAATTCTCGCAGACAGCTTTAACCCGTTTGTATTTATCGTAATTCCGCTTATACATATTCTTTTAAGCCTTATCTGCGTTGTTTTTGTAACCTACCTCGGTATATTCTTGGACACAATAAACCCTAAACTTGTATGGGACGATGAAATCAACGCTTTGCGAGGTAACTACAATACCGTAATCAATGCAGCCATAATTATAGCAATTACCGCCGCTATTTGTGCAATTTCTCTTGTATTGCTATGGATTTTTGGTGTTGAACCTGTTATAATTAACCTTGGACTTGTTATTGTTATGTGTGTGCTTGCGGTTTTTGCACAAAGGCTTTGCCTTAGCAAGGGTGTAAAAAATCTTGAACAAACCGAAAGCTGATAGGTTCTAAACATAATGCAAATCAAATTTTATTAAGGTGATTTATAATGACAGAAACTAACTATTCCATGCTCTGCGATTTTTACGAGCTTACAATGTCAAACGGCTATTTTAAAAACGGCTTTTATAAAAAGACTGTTTACTTCGACCTTTTCTTTCGCAAAGTGCCCGACAACGGCGGTTTTGCCATTGCGGCAGGTCTTGAGCAGGTAATTGACTACATCAAAAATCTCCACTTCTCCGAAACCGATATTGAATATCTTAGAGAAAAAGGAATTTTTGACGAAGAATTTTTAAAATATCTTTCAAATTTCAAATTCACAGGTGATATTTACGCTATTCCCGAGGGAACTCCTATCTTCCCTAACGAACCGATTATTACGGTAAAAGCTCCTGCCATAGAGGCACAGCTTATCGAAACATTTTTACTTCTTACAATCAATCATCAGACTCTCATTGCAACAAAGGCAAACAGAATTGTTCGTGCCGCACAGGGCAGAACGGTTCTTGAGTTTGGTTCTCGCCGTGCACAGGGCGCAACAGGTGCCGTTGACGGTGCAAGAGCCGCATACATAGGCGGTTGTGCCGGTACAGCCTGCACACTTACAGACGCACTTTACGGCGTACCCGCAGGCGGCACAATGGCTCATTCCTGGATTCAGATGTTCGACAACGAATATACAGCATTCCGCACCTACTGCGAGCTTTATCCTGAGAACCCGACGCTTCTTGTCGATACTTACAACACGCTTAAAAGCGGCGTTCCGAACGCAATAAGAGTATTTAAAGAAGTGCTTGTTCCAAAGGGCATTAACAAATTTGCAATTCGTCTTGATTCGGGCGATATTTCTTACCTTTCTAAAAAAGCGAGAAAAATGCTTGACGAGGCAGGACTTGAAAACTGCAAAATTGTTGCGTCAAACTCACTCGACGAGTACCTTATCCGTGACCTTATGATGCAGGGTGCACAGGTCGATGTTTTCGGAGTTGGCGAAAGACTTATAACTTCGTCAAGTTCGCCTGTATTCGGCGGTGTATATAAACTTGTTGCCGTTGAAGAACCCACAAGCGGCGAAATTATCCCGAAAATCAAAGTCAGCGAGAACACAACAAAAATCACAAATCCTCATTTCAAAAAACTTTACCGTTATTATGACAACGAGAGCGGCAAGGCTCTTGCCGACGAACTTTGCGTGTATGACGAAGTAATAGATTTCTCAAAACCACACACCATTTTCGACCAGAATGCAACATGGAAAGCAAAAACTCTCACAGACTTTACCGCAAAAGAATTACTTGTACCGATATTTAAGGACGGCGAGTGCGTGTATGAATCGCCAAAGATTGAAGATATTGCAAAATACTGCAAAGACCAAATCGGACTTCTTTGGGACGAGGTAAAGCGATTTGAGAACCCGCACAACTACTATGTTGACCTCTCGAAAAAGCTTTGGGACATCAAAAACATTCTTTTAAATATCTATCAGAGTTAAAATCACAGGAGTTCATATGAAAAATTTAAAACAAATTATCGCCGTAACACTTACCGTCACAGCAGTAGCGGCAACTGCAATTGTTTCGGCATCAGCACTTGATACGCAAAAATACGACTTAAACGATGACGGCAGATTTGATGTGCAGGATGTTACATACTTGCAGATAAAAATAGCAGGTGACGGAGAACTGACAGACAATCAGAAAAAAATTGCCGACTATAACAATGACGGCAAAATTGATGTTCAGGATGTAACCTCGGCTCAAATGCTCATTTCGGGAGGAGAAACTCCGACACAGCCTGCAACACAGCCGACCACTGTACAACCGACTTCACAACCGCAGCCGACCACACAGCCGAGCGGATCTGCAAGCTATAATAAAGAATTTGCTGATAAGGTAATTGAACTTGTAAATGCGGCACGGGCAAAAGAGGGACTTTCTCCCCTCACAAAAGACACAACTCTTACAAGCCTTTCAAACATTCGTTCAAAAGAAACAGCAACTCTGTTTTCACACCAGCGCCCTGACGGCACAAGCTGGTCTATGATTTTAAAGCAGAATAATGTTTCGTACACTTCGGCAGCCGAAAACATTGCCGCAGGACAGAACACACCCGAAGCTGTAGTAAAAGAATGGATGAATTCTCCGTCGCACAGAGCAAACATAATGAACAGCAAATATAACAAAATCGGTGTTTCGTGTTATGTTGACCAAAATGCTCCGTACAGATATTATTGGGAACAGTTGTTTATTAAAGGCTAACGCAAACTCCTATAGCTAACCGGCTTGCTGTTTGGTAGCTTAAACACAATAGCGAAAACCTTTCAATTATGAAAACAAACAAGAAAATAGGCTTTTTAACACCGTCAACACTTTGCGCTGACGGTGTTTTCTTTGCATAATAATTTTTCACCTGTTTTGTGAAAATCGATGCAAAAACTCTGACAAAAAATTCGACTGTTTAATTTTGCTAAAAATATTGACTGTTATACGCAGAATTGATATAATTTTGTTATAAAAGGCAGGCGGTGAAGATATGAAAAAAACTCGGCTGATAAAAATTATACTTAAACGGACAGGAGCACTTAAGTTTTTGACAACATACATAATAATATTTGCAGGTGTAAGCATTGGTATATGGATAGTTGAGCCGAACATAAAAACTCCGATTGACAGTGTATGGTACTGTTTCAGCGTAGCCACGACCATAGGTTTTGGCGACATAACCGCTGTTACGATACTCGGCAGGGCAATGTCGATTTTCCTGTCGATATGTTCCATACTGATAATAGCGGTAGTACCGGGAATTATTACAAGCTATTATATTGAGAGTACAAAGCTAAAGGAAAAGGAAAGTATAGCAAAATTTCTTGACGACCTCGAACATCTGCCTGAACTTTCAAAAGAGGATTTACAAAGCCTTTCGGTAAAGGTAAAAAAGTTTAATAGGAAGTAATATTAAATCATTTTAAAATTTTCGTTCCGATTTAGTCTAAGCTATTTGCTAAATTATTGTTTAGCAAATTGATTTGCCAATCAATTATAAAAGTTTGGTCGACCTTTTCAAAGGTCGTGGGTGTGGGCAAAGCCCACAAATACTTTCCGTTTATGCAGTCTGACGATAGCCAAACAGCTCGCTGTTTGGCGGCTTGAACACAACGGCGTTAGCCTTTAAAAATGCGATAGCAACAAGAAAAGAAATTCGTTATTTCATTAATAAAATATATTTTTTTAATGGCTGTCGCCTGTTTTAACAAACTTAGTTTTAGCACGCAAACAGCGTGGCTGTTTGCGCCCGAAGAATTGTAATATCGGAAGATTTTATGGGCGCTACCCAAACCCGCAATTTTTGAAAAAATTGAGTAAACTTTTTTATTTTTGGGAGAATAATTTAGCGTTAGCTAAATTTCAATGCCCGACCGACAATTTGCCAAACCGTAATTTATTATTGTTACCCCAACATTTAAACAGAACCATAAACATAAAAGCCTGACAACATTCAAATCTGTTGTCAGGCTGATTATTATAAATTATTAATTTCAGAAAACATTTTCTCGGCTGTCTTTGCATTGTCAAAGATAGCTTTTTTCAATTCATTAAGCGAAGAAAATTTCTTTTCGCCTCTTATAAAATCTATAAGCCGCACATCTACCGTCTTGCCGTACAACTCTTCTCCACTGTAGTCGGGCATCCAGGTTTCACAAAGCGGGGCAAAATTGCCTACTGTCGGTTTTACTCCTATATTTGTAACGCCGCAGAATTTTCTGCCGTCATCAAGAGTAACGCACGATGCATACACGCCAAACTTCGGCACAACAAGTTCTTCGTGCAAAGACTGATTAAGAGTCGGTGTTCCGAGTTCTCTGCCCAAGTGCTGACCGTGTACAACCTCTCCGCCGAATCCGAAATATGAACCTAAAAGTTCGTTTGCCCTGCGCACATTTCCGTCCTTAATAAGTTCACGGATAAGCGTTGACGAAACTACTCCCTCTTTTTCTTCAACAGGCGGCAAAACCTGCAGTTCAATTCCGTTTTCCTTGCAAATTTCGGCGAGCAACTCGGTATTTCCCTCGCCGTTTTTACCGAAAGTGTAATTAAAACCGCAGCAAAGTTTTTTTGCTTTTAGAGTTTTTATTAACATATCTTCCACAAATTTTCGTGGTGCAATATCCACCACCGACTTAAAGTCGCACATATACAGGTGCTGTATTCCGATTTCTGACAGCACTGTTTTTTTATCTTCAACGCTCATCAACGCCTCTTGCGGTTGATTTTTAAGCACACTTTTCGGGCTTTGTGCAAAGGTAAAGCAAATAGGCACAAGTCCGTTTTCACTGCCCCTGACCGCCTCGCCGATAACCTTGCGGTGACCGATGTGCAAGCCATCAAAAAAGCCGAGTGCCGCTGATGTATTTTGTTTTTCGGGTAATAATTCAAAAAAAGTTTGCATATATTTATTCATACCTTAATTGCAGAGCATCTGCAAGTTAAATTTTTCCGCTTTTAAGCAACATTGCTGTTTTCAGCACGGCTACTTGAGTTTTTGCGTCCGGCAACTGATTGTTGAGCACCATTTCAACCGCCTTGTCGAGCGGAATTTTCTCGACATCCAAAAATTCGCCCTCGTCAGGCTTGCTTTCACCCTCGCTCTTTATTCTGCATACATAAAGATGAATTATCTCGTTGGTGTAGCCGGGTGACGGATATAGCTGACCGAGTGAAGTATAAGAATATCCCTGTGCGCCTGTTTCTTCAAGCAATTCACGCTTGCCGTTTTCAAGCGGAGTTGAGCCTTTTTCGAGCTTGCCTGCAGGAAGCTCAAGCACAACCTCTTTGTACGGATAACGAAATTGTCTTACAAAAAGCAGGTTGTTGTCGTTGTCAAGGGCGGCTACGGTAACTCCGCCGGGGTGATTTACAACTTCCCTTTTAGACTTTTTACCGTCCTCAAGTTCAACATCGTCAAGGGTAATATGCAAAATTCTGCCGTCAAAAACAGAAGTGCTGTTTATGGTTTTTTCAAAAAGTTTCATACCTATACCTCATTTGAATTTTAATTTAAGGAAAAAAACAGAAAGGAAATTTTTATGACAGACTACAATGTAATGCCCGACTACCAGACCAGAAGAAAAATTATTAACGACATCTGCGAAAAATACAGTTTTGTTCATCATTCATTCGCAGGCAAAAGCGTATGCGGCAGATGTATTGATGTTTTGCACATCGGCAACACAAAAAACTGCGTGCTTTACTGCGCAGGCTTTCACGGTTCCGAATATCTTACCGTTACGGCGGTTCTCAAATTTTTTGAACAATGTGCCGATGCAATGGAAAACGATTCCGTTGTCGGTCGCTATAAAATACGAGATTTTCTCCGTGAAAAAGGACTTACGATTGTGCCTTGCGTAAATCCCGACGGAGTTGAAATCGCAATTCACGGCTCCGATGCCGCTCTCAAATACAAAGCTCTTGTGGAAAAAGCCTCTAAAGAAAACAAAGTCTGGCAGGCAAACGCAAGGGGTGTGGACATTAACCACAACTTCAACGCAGGTTGGAACGAGCTTAAAAACCGTGAACTGAGTATGAACATAAAAGCTCCGTCCGCCACCCGTTTCGGCGGCAACGCTCCCGAAAGCGAGCCCGAAACCAAGGCGCTCACAAACCTGTGCAAACGCAACAACTTTGACCGTGCCATTGCTTTTCACAGTCAGGGCAGAGAGATTTACTGCTCGTTCGGCAAGCACACTCCCGTTATGAGTTTTCGACTTGCGTCCGTACTCTCCCAAGCAAGCGGTTACAATATCTCCGTACCCGAGGATATTGCGACAGGCGGCGGCTTTAAAGATTGGTTTATTGAAAAATTCCGCCGTCCGGCTCTCACCATAGAAATGGGAAAAGGCAAAAACCCCTTGCCGCTCTCCGATTTTGAACCCGAATACAAAATTATGCTGAATATGCTCTGCCTCGGAGTTATTGTATAATTTTTCTGTTTTTGAGTTTTTATGTCAGTAAGTTAATCAGAATTCAGCAGAGAGTTTTGCAAAAATTATAAAAGTTCGGTCAAACTTTTCAAAGGCTTGACCTGAATTCTAAAATCTTTTAATCTTAACCGTGCGCTAAACAATAATTCACTCCGCCTTTTGATAAAAAAAAGCCGACTTACTAATCCTAATTTTCCAACTGAAAAATATTTTATTCTGTGGTTATAATCATCTGCCCGACAACCGCTTAGTGGTGTCGGGCAGTTATATTTTATACGGTTTTTAATCAGTCCTCGTCATCAAAGAACTTAATTGACTTTACGATTTCGTCAATCGCCTCGTCTGAAATTACATTCGGTTCATCAAGATATTTTGAGCGCTTTTCAATGCCCTCAATAGCCATTTCAAGCTCCTCCTGCGGAGTGCTCGGTTTCTTTGGCTCTTCATAAACCTCTTTGTCCTCCGGATTTGAAATATTTACATATTCCTCTTCCTTTGGTGTTTCTTCAACCTGTGCAGGCTCTTGCTCCTGCGGTTCATCTTCTATTACAGGCTCGTCCTCGAATTTTTCTTCCTCGGACTTTACCTCTTCTGCAGGCTCTTCATTTTCAGCCTTAACTTCTTCGGCTTTAACCTCTTGCGGCTGATTTTCCGTCTTAACTTCTTCAACGGCATCTTCTTTAACAGGTTCTGCCTCGTTTTCGGCTTTTTCCGCCTTTACGGGTTCTTTTTCCGCTGTCTGCGCCTTTTCAGCCTTTTGTGCCGATTTATCTATGCCAAAGTTTGGTGCGTCATAATCTTTGTCAAGCTTTTCAGCCTCCGTCATAATAGCCTCGCCAAACTCGTTAAGCTTTTTTTCCTGTCTTGCCTCGGCAATTGCTCTTAATTCGTCAAGGTGATTTACAGGCTTTTCTACCTTTTCGTTGTCCTCGTTAAAGTAAATATCATACCATACAAGGAATACATAGATTGTCCATACCTTACGGCTGTTATCCTCTTTGTTGCTGAAATGCTCGTCAAGCCAACGAATAAGAATATCTGTATTAAAGAATTTCTCGGCAGTTTTGCCCTTAAACTTTTTCTTTACAACATTATAATACTTCTCATCTCTGAGCCATACTCTTGTAGGAACAGGGAAACCGAGTTTTTCTTTTTCGGCTGTAGCCTCCGGCATATGGCGAACGGCAGCCTTACGCATAGCGTACTTAGTATTGTGACGGTTGCAACGAAGCTTTGTAGGAAGGGTGGACGCAACCTTGAATACTTCTTTATCAAGGAACGGAACTCTAAGCTCAAGAGAGTTTGCCATACTCATTCTGTCGGCTTTTAAAAGAATATCGCCTACCATCCACATATTGATGTCAAGATACTGCATCTTTGTAACATCGTCATATCTGCGGCAACGATAGTAATATTTCTTTGCATAATCCTGCGGACGGCTTGCAATGTTAGGGTCTTTTAAAAGTTCTCTCTTTTCTGCATAATCATACATAAAGGCATTACCGATATAGCGCTCCTCAAGCGGGTCTGTCGCTCTGATAAGGTAATCTCTGCCCTTGATGTCAGGGAGTTTTTTACATACGGCTCTGATTGCTTTTCTGATACAATGCGGAACGATTGTCTGATAAATTTTAAATACTCTCGGCTCATTGTAGCAAGTATAGCCGCCGAACAATTCGTCTGCGCCCTCACCCGAAAGTACAACCTTTACATACTCGCTTGCAAGTCTTGATACAAAGTAAAGCGCAATACAAGACGGGTCGGCAAGCGGTTGGTCCATATGATACTGTACGGTAGGAACTGCGTCCCAGAATTCTTCGCTTGAAATAAGGTGTGTATGATGCTCAACACCGATTTTCTCACTAAGACCCTTTGCCCAGCTGATTTCGTTGTAATGCTCGCCAAAATCAAAACCTACCGTAAAAGTTTTTTGGTCTGCAAAATATGTTGAAACATAGCTTGAGTCAACACCGCTTGAAAGGAAACAACCAACCTCAACATCAGCGATTTTGTGGGCATTTACCGAATTTTCAAATACCTTTTCAATTGAGTTGACTGCCTCTTCTTCGGTAAGCTCTTCATTAGGATTAAAACGAGCCTCCCAATAGCGTGTAGTTTCCACTTCGCCGTCTTTGTACCAAAGGTAGTGACCCGGCATAAGGCAGAATACGCCCTCAAAGAAAGTTTCGGGCGGAACAGCGTACTGATATGAAAGGTAGGTATCAAGTGCTCTCTTGTTAAACCTCTTAACAAACTTAGGGTGCTCAAGAATACTCTTGATTTCACTGGCATATACAAATTCGCCGTCAATCATTGTGTAGTGCATCGGCTTAATGCCAAAGAAATCACGAGCAACAAAAACGGACTTATCCTTTGTATTATAAATAGCAAAGCCGAACATTCCTCTGAGCTTTAAGAGGAGATCCTCTCTCCACTCCTCAAAGCCGTGAATAAGCACTTCGCTGTCGGTGTCTGTATAGAATTTATGTCCCTTTTCAATAAGAACTTTTCTTAACTCTCTGTAGTTATAAATTTCTCCGTTAAAAGTGAGAACAAGTGTTTTATCCTCGTTATAAATCGGCTGATGACCTGCATCAAGGTCAATAATTGAAAGTCGGCGAAAACCCATTGCGATGTGATCGTCCATAAACACACCGTCGGAGTCAGGTCCTCTGTGAGTGATGACATCGGTCATATTTTTAATGACCTTATCTCTGTCGATAACTTCGCCTGTAAAGCCACAAATACCGCACATATATAAAACCCCTTTCGGTAATCTGTCAAAACAAAATTTTGTAATTGCATATATAGATTATTGTATCATAATTAATTGCTAAATTCAACAGTAAGAACTCATATAATACGCTTATTTGCCAAAAAGAAATATAGGAAAATCTATATAAAAACGGTTCTGTTTAAAATGTTTAGTAATATCAATAAATTATGGTTTAACAAATTGATTTGCCAATCAATTATAAAAGTTTGGTAAATCATTTTGCCAAACCATAAATTACCCCAACTTTGACAAAAGCAGTACAAACAAAAAAGCCGCTCTGAACAAGCGGCTTTTTATCGGTTATATTTTCTTATCAAATTCACTTCCGCATTTAGGGCAGTGAACTCTGTGTTTACCTTTTACATTTCGTACTCTAAGCTGTGCCTTGCAGATAGGGCACTTTAAGTAACGGTATTCTTTGCGGTCACGGATTTTTTTATAAGTCAGCTTAAACCAACCTGCAACGGCATTGTAAACAGGCATAAAAGCTCGGTTTTCCGCACTTCTTTTGGAGATATTGCGTGAAAGCGAACGAAACACGGTAATAACAATTATCGCAATTTCAAAGGCGTCAATAATCAGCGTCGGTATCGGTGCAAACACAAAGATATTTACAAACCATAGCACAAGAAACAGCACAAAAAGGCAGTTGTTAAGCTTATCTGTACCGTATCTGCCCTGCATAAAAATTGCAAACTTCTGCATTAAATTTCGCATAACATCAATCCCTTTCAAAAGCTATTTTATCATACGCTTTTATGTTTTGCAATATACAAAAGCCAAAATAAAGGCATTATTAATTTCTTATATAATCGGCGCAGAAATACACATATTTTACATCTGCAATAACCGCCGAATGTTCTGTCTTTACAACAATTGTTTTCTTGTTCTTAACGCTCATCTCTGCTACGATTTCGGTAATGTTGCAGGTTTCGGGAGAATAATTGAACTTCTCCATAAATTCCTCGGTTGTATAAACCTCTGAATTGTAACCCTCAAAAAGCTCAATGTTATCGTAATCTATCAGCTTATATTCATCAAGCAAAAGCTCTATTCCAATGTCGGCATTTGTGAGCGAATCAATATAATACGGTGCGTCATTCAGGAAAAGTCCCGTCTTAAGACTGCCGATAGACACTGTGATGTCTGAATTTACCGCAAGTTCGCCGTAACCTGTGTCGCCGTTAATGCCGCTGTTAATGTCGGCGCTTACAACATACGCAGGAGTCATATTTATTTGGGTGATTGCCTGTGCAATTTCACCCTCAACCTTGCCCGAAAATCCTGTACCGAGCAGGCAGTCCACAACAATGTCGTATCCCTCAAAATTGCCTGCCTCATAAAGTGATATTTCATTAACGCCCAGTGATTTTGCAAGCTGATAATAATAAAGTCCGTCTTTTGAAAAGCCTTCAACAGCTCTCACAATTGTACAATCCATCGAATGTCTTGCAAGAATACACGCAAGCGCATAACCGTCGCCGCCGTTGTTGCCCTTGCCGCATACAACGCAGGTTTTTCCCGCAAACTTCACTTTATCAAAAATGCCCTGTGCCGCTCTCATCATAAGCTCTGCCGAAGGGGTACGCTCCGCAATTGTGCGGGCGTCACTTTCTCTCATATTTTTAACAGATACTACTTTTTCAAAATCCATAGTAATTTCCTTTCGATAAGCGTTATTTACAAATTGCGTCGTATGCCGCCGTAACCGCATCGTCACTTATTGTGCAATGCAATGAATACAAATCGACAGCCGAGAAAATCTCGTCGTACAATTCAAGAATTTTGCTCATTCTGTCTTGTTTTTTGGAAATTAAAGTTGCCTCAAGCAGTTTCGGAAAAACTTTTCCCGCACTTACCTTTTCGGCATAATTTACTCTGTCACGCTCAAGCAGGAACACCGCTCCGAGTGGTGCAGAAATATTTGCTCCGATATTTGACTTGCCCATCCACGGAGTTCCGTAAACATAAAAAGCTCCGCCTTTTTTTCTGATTATCGGTTTGTCATCGTTAATCATCTGCACCCTGCCGCCAAAATGTCTTTGCCAAAGTGCAGTGTGTGTGGATTTTCCCGTTCCGCTCGGCGCAGAAAAGAGATATGCTTTGCCGTCGAACATTAAAGCCGAACTGTGAAAGAAAAGTCCGTCATAGTTGTCAAGAATTTCTCTGCAAACCAAGGTATTGATTATACAGCTTTCGCTAAGGTAATCAATTCCGCCGTCGGCAACCAATCTGTCAATCTCGCTTTGCTCTGCCTCAACACAAAAGTCAGCCGTCTTTTCATCTGTGATATAAGCTGCAAGCTGTTTGCTTGTTTTTTCATATTTTGGGTTTATCTCAATATTAAGGTCGGCTATTTTGTATATCGGCATTTCTTCCTCCAATTAATAGATACCCTGAACCGTTACTTCTCCGGAATTTACTGTGTGCAGAGTACCGTCCTCAAGTTTTACGACCAGCTCGCCGTTATTGTCAATTTTTTCAGCTACTCCGTTCAGCTGCTGTGAATTTCTGAAAAAACTGACATTTCTGCCTATAGTTGCACAGAGCGAAGTGTATTCTTTGAGAGCCTTTTCGGTAAGTCGTAAATCATTAGTCAAAAGCTCTCTTTCAAGATATTCGATAACAACCGCCAAAAAATCGTTGCGGTCGATATGCTTGCCTGTTTCAAGGAATATTGATGTAGCTTTGTGCGCAATTTCCTGCGGAAACTGCGTATGCTCAACATTTATGCCTATACCCGTAATCGTGTATTCAACCGCAGAAAATTCAGCACTTAGTTCGGTAAGTATGCCCACAAGTTTTTTATGTCCGGTGATAATATCGTTAGGCCACTTGATTTTGCAGTCAATGCCTGTATAATCCCTTATTGCTTTGCACACCGCAAGACCCGCAAGCGGAGTGATGCCTGTAATTTCATTGGGCGCAAGGTCGGGGCGAAGCAGAAAAGAAAATGCAATTCCGTCATCTTTCTTTGTCTGCCATACTCTGCCGAGTCTGCCCTTGCCTTTTGTCTGTTCTCTTGCCGCAACCAAAGTTCCGCTTTCGCAGCCCTCTGCACCGAGAGTTTTTAAATAATCGTTTGTAGATGTTACCGAATCCAGAACAATAAGATTTTTACCGATAAGATTTGTATTCAGATGTGATTTTACCGCATATGTGTTGAGATGCTCCGGATACGCAACCAGCTTGTAGCCTTTGCGTGTAATCGAGTCAAAAACATATCCCTGTGATTTGAGAGTGTTTATGGCTTTCCATACGGCCTGACGGGAAACTCCGAGCTGTGTCGAAAGCTCTTGTCCGGAAATATAATCTTCTGTTTGAGAGAGAAGTTCAACTATTTTCTCATGCATAAAAATCATCCAATCTGAAAATCTTATTTTAAATTATTATTTATTAATTTCTGTGATTCTGTCAAGGATTTTGTCCGCAACCTCTGTTTTGGACATTATACCAAGTTCTGTTATATTCGTTTTGTCTATAATGGTAACAACATTCGTGTCCCCCTGAAAGCCTGCACCTTCAACCTTTAAGTTGTTGCAAACTATCATATCAAGGTTTTTATTTTCAAGTTTTTTTCTTGAATTTTCGGTCATATTTTTGGTTTCCATCGAAAATCCGCAAATAAATCTATTCTTTTTATTTTTTCCGAGTTCTTTTAATATGTCTTTTGTCGGTTCAAGCTCTATGCTGTCCATTCCGTCTGCTTTTTTCAGCTTATCGTCTGCAATCCGCTTTGGTCTGAAATCAGCTACCGCCGCTGCCTTTATAACAATATCGGTATTTTCAAATTCCGCAGTGACCGCATTGTACATATCTTCTGCAGTGGTTATATATATCATTTTTACAAAAGGAACAGGCGGTAAATTCACCTTGCCCGACACAAGAGTAACCTCCGCACCTCTAAGCATGGCCTGTCTTGCAACGGCATAACCCATTTTGCCCGAAGAATGATTTGTAATATAGCGAACAGGGTCGATACTCTCTTGAGTAGGGCCTGCGGTAACAAGCACCATTTTTCCTTTGAAATCCTGTTTATCCGACAATGCTCTTTCAAGATAGTCGAGCAACACCTGCTCATCGGGCATTTTACCCTTACCGATTGTACCGCAGGCAAGTCTGCCCTCGGCAGGCGGAACTATAATATATCCGAATCGTTCAAGTTTTGCAAGATTGTCTTGAACAATTGGATTTTCGTACATATTTGTATTCATGGCAGGCGAAATAATAACAGGGCACTTGCATGCCATAACAGTGGTAGTAAGCATATCGTCTGCAATTCCGTTTGCTATTTTGCCGATAACATTTGCGGATGCAGGCGCAATTATAAATGCGTCAGCACTTACAGCAAGAGAAATATGCGCAACATTATACTGAACATTTCTGTCAAAAGTATCAATAATGCATTTGTGCTTTGTAAGCTCCTCAAAGGTTAGAGGATTAATAAAATTTGTCGCATTTTCAGTCATAAGCACATTGACATTACAACCTTTTTTAACAAGTGCGCTTGCAACATTTGCCGATTTGTAAGCGGCAATACTGCTTGTCACACCAAGAATTATGTTCTTGCCTTTAAACATTTCAGTCCTCCATATCCTTTAAAAGACCGTGTTTTTCGTATGATGTAATTCTTGTAATGCGGTTGTCGTCGTCGACAAACACAACCTTTGGCTTGTGCTCTAAAGCCTTTGTATTGTCAATTTGAGCATAGCTCATAATAATTACCTTGTCGCCCTTTTGCACACATCTTGCCGCTGCGCCGTTAAGACAGATAACACCCGAGCCTTCCTCGCCTGCAATAACATAGGTTTCAAAACGCTGACCGTTGTTTACATCGGCAATCTGTACTTTTTCGTACTCTATTATGCCCGACGCTTTCATTAATGCCTCGTCAATGGTGATTGAGCCTACATAATCAAGCTCTGCCTGAGTAACAGTTGCACGGTGAATTTTACTTTTAAGCATTGTAACTGTCATAACTCTCTCCCTTTCTGAAAACACGCTTACAGTGTGTCGATGTCAACAATAAAGTTGTCAATAAGTCTTGTCTTGCCGATATAAACGGCAATTGCGGTAAGCACATAACCTTTGTATTCATCAATAGGTGTAATGCTGAGTGCGTCTACCACGCTTACATAATCAATCTTTGCAAGCGGTTCTGCCGAAATGCACTTTTTCATAGCGTCAATTACGGTTTGAGCGTTACGCTCGCCGTCCTCAACCATCTTTTTGCCGAGTGCAATACTCTTGCTAAGCACAAGCGCCGCCTGTCTTTCTTCGGCTGAAAGGTAAGTGTTTCTTGAACTTTTTGCAAGGCCGTCTGCCTCACGAACGATAGGGCAGCCCTTGATTTCAATATCAAAATTAAGGTCAGCTACCATTCTCTTGATAATGGCAAGCTGTTGAGCGTCTTTCTCGCCAAAATACGCTCTGTCAGGAGCAACAATATTAAAGAGTTTGCTTACAACTGTGCAAACACCGCCGAAATGAGTCGGCCTTGTTTTGCCGCAAAGTTCTTTTGTAAGATTATTCATTACAACATTTGTAGAAAAGCCGTTCGGATACATTTCCTCGGGTGTCGGATTAAAAATAAGGCTTGCGCCTGCATTTGTGCAAAGCTCGGTATCCTTTTCAATATCTCTCGGGTAGCTTTCCAAATCCTCGTTCGGAGCAAACTGAATAGGGTTTACAAAAATGCTTACAACTACTCTGTCATTTTCTTTTACTGCTCTGTCAATAAGGCTCTTGTGACCCTCATGAAGATATCCCATTGTCGGCACAAGACCTACTGTAAGTCCCTGCTTTTTCCATTCTTTAACCTGCTGTCTTACTTCCGCAACAGAACCTGTACGCTTAATCATTTTTCTTCCTCCATAACCTTTTCCATCACATCTTCATCTATCTTAAAGCAATGCTCTTCACTTGGGAAAGCACCTGACTTGGTTTCGTTTATATAATCGGTAAATGCCTGTCGCATAAATGTACCGGCATCTGCATATTTCTTAACAAATTTCGGTGTATAGTCGCTGAACATTCCGAGCATATCCTGATATACAAGCACCTGACCGTCACAGCCTGCGCCTGCACCGATACCGATAGTCGGAATATCGAGAATACTTGTAACATATTCCGCAAGTTTTGCGGGAACGCACTCAAGCACAACCGCAAAAGCGCCTGCCTCTTGTACGGCAAGAGCGTCTTTTACAAGTTTTTTAGCGGAAAGCTCGTCCTTGCACTGAACTTTAAATCCGCCGAAAGCATTTACAGACTGCGGAGTAAGTCCGAGATGTGCCATAACAGGAATACCTGCCTGTGTAATAGCTTTGATTACCTCGCAAACACTTTCGCCGCCCTCAAGTTTTACTGCGCCAGCGTTAGCCTCTTTCATAAGTCTGCCCGCATTTACAAGTGCGTCATAAACAGAGGTCTGGTATGACATAAACGGCATATCCACAACTACCATTGCCTCTTTTGCGCCTCTTGCAACCGCCGCACCGTGGTGAATCATATCTTCCATAGTAACGGCAACCGTGCTGTCATATCCTAAAATTACATTACCCAGTGAATCGCCGACCAAAATAGCATCTACACCGGACTCGTCCATAAGCTTTGCAGTTGAATAATCGTAGGCGGTAAGCATTGTAAGCTTTTCTCCCGACTGCTTAGCTTTGGCAAATGTTGTTACAGTTTTTTTCATTGGTAATTCTCCTTAAAAGTATTTGAACATACCGCTAAAAAGAAATAAAAGGATTTACAAAAACTAAGTAAATCCCGTACCGCTTTCCGTATTGTCCTGTTCCGAGCGGATACAGGCGAACGGATAATAGTAAAAATATAAAGTGGTACAGTTTCAAAGCGAATACTATCCATCATTTATAGTACCACATATGGCGAAAAATTGCAATATTATTATCATTTTGCAAGCAACGGTGTGTAACAAAATTTTTCGGTGAACAGCTTTAAAAAATTTGTTATAATGTCAAATGTAAAGAAACGGTGGCGGCTGTTTCAGCTCCCTAGTGAAAGGGGGTGTTATATTTTATGGTCGAGAGTATTACATACTTAATTGCATTTGCTATTGCTTTGACAGCAGTAAATGAAATCATAAAGAACATAAGAAAGAAAGAAATAACCGCCCTGTAGTCGCAATACAGAGCGGTTAGTCATAAAAATTAACCCATGTCAGCGAAACAGCTAAAGCCGTTTCTTTACATCTTTATTATACAGCACTTATAAGTTAAAATCAATAACAAAAGCAGGGCACAAACCCTGCTTTTTATTTGCACCATTCGAGAGTAAGGAAAAATTGCTCATAGGTATCGTCCCAACCGTCAATTCCGTTTACTCCGCCGCCGTTCACGCTTCTTAACTTTGAATCGTTCATATCCTGACCGCAGGCAAACAGTTCGCCTATCTTTATATCATAGCCAAGACTTTGACAAAGCGAGCAAAATTCGGATACGGGATCTTCCGCATTTTTTGTGGCAATTAATTTTTCTTTTAACTCTTTATTGCCCTTAGCTTCTTTTAAAAGTCTGTCAAGCTCGTGTTGTATCACAAAATCACTCCGTAACAAACAAGGTCACCCAAGCGGATGACCTTTAAGAATTTTATTCAATAGAGCTGTCGAGGTACTCCATAAGCTCTTCATCGTCTTTCTTCTGCTTATCTTTAACAATGAAGAAAGCTGTAAGTGCAGCAGAAGCTACGGCAACCGCCGAAATAATGCTGATTATGAGCCAAAAATGTTTCTTTTTCATATGTTATTCCTCCCGATTATGTTAAATTAACGGCAATATTATATGCGTATTATCTAAATATATTCTACCATTTTTCAAAAAAATGTCAACATAAAAACAAAAAAAGCAGAGAAAAATCTCTGCTTTTAAGGTTGCAATTCAAAATCTTTAACTTATGCAGATGCATTAAGTCTTTTTGCAAGAGATGACTTGCTTCTTGCAGCTGTATTCTTATGCATAATACCCTTAGCTGCTGCCTGGTCGATTTTCTTCATAGCAAGACTAACTGCCTCTGTTTTGTTGGCAGCATTAGTGTCAACAGCGTAGTAAGCCTTTTTGATAACTGTCTTTAAAGCTGACTTTACAGCCTTGTTCTGAGCTGTCTTAGTAGCGATAACCTTTACACGCTTTTTTGCAGATTTAATGTTTGGCATTGTCCCACCTCCTTAAAGTATCAGTCATATGTCAATTATAATAGCATATAACTTCAAAAAATGCAAGAGATTTAAGAAAAAAACTCTGATTTTCTTTCTTTTTACGCAAAATTTTCCTGTGTATATAAATTTTCGCAGTCGATTTTCCTATACATTATATAATACGCAAAAATCAAAGCTTTATTTTTGAATAATCCGACACCTGAAAGTTATTGTCAAAGCTCTTTAAAGTGCCCACAACCATATTCGTGGTAATCTTTGCCATATGCGCAGGCTCAAGAGCATTTTCATCGGTAAGCCAATGCTTGAAAAGTCCCATACCGCCGGAAATGCAAAAATCAAAAACATATCTTACATCATACACATTTTTAACCATACCGCTTTCAAATATTTTCTTTATCCTTTCCGATACAAAGGTTTCGACCTGACGGATAAAAGAAATGTCGCCGTTTTCGCTTACAAGAGCAACGCAGATTTCACGGTTGTCATTCAAAATATTATAAATGTGCTCAAAGAATCTGCACATCTCTTCTTCACTGTTTGTCGGCGGATACAAATCTATTGCATTCTTAAATTCCTCCAAAAGCTCGCTTTCGAGTTCAGCCACCATACTGTATATATCGGTATAGTGCAGATAGAAAGTCGAACGGTTAATATCAACCTCTTCAACCAGCTCTTTTACCGTGATTTCCTTTATGCTTTTTTTCTTTGTAAGTACCGCAAGTCCGTGCCTCAACGCCGCCTTTGTTTTTCTTACACGCCTGTCTGTTCGTTCTGCCATAATTTATTCACCATTCCTCAACATTTCACTTTTATAATGTCTATTATTAAACACAAGCGCTTTTTTTAATGCTTGAATGTTTCTTTTATAGATATTATAATATATATCACAAAGAAAATCAACACCTTATCTATTAAAATATATAATATAGTTTAATAACAACGGAGTTGATTAGTGCAAAGAAAGGAGAATACTGTTATGGTAAAACAGGAATGGAAAAGCCTGTGGCGTAACAAGATACTGATGATTGTATTAGTATTCATCATTGCAATCCCTGCAATTTACACCACTCTTTTCCTCGGTTCAATGTGGGACCCATACGGCAAGCTTGACAATTTGCCCGTAGCAGTGGTAAACCTCGATGAGCCGGTCGAGTATGAGGGCGAAACCCTTAATGTAGGTAAAAATCTTATTGACAAGCTCAAGGATGACGGTTCGCTGTGTTTTAACTTTACAGACGCAGACCAAGCCGAGCGTGGACTTGAAAACGGTACTTACTATATGGTAATCACCGTTCCAAAGAATTTCTCTGAAAACGCTACCACTCTTATGGACACAGTTCCAAAGAAGATGGAACTTGACTACAAGACAAATCCGGGTACAAATTATATAGCAATGAAAATGAGCGAAACCGCTCTTGAAAAAATCAAGACATCGGTCGCTCAGGAGGTCACAAAGACCTATGCCGAAACAATCTTTGATAAGATTTCCGAGGCGGGTGACGGTATGAAAGACGCCGCAGACGGTGCAGGCGAAATTTATGACGGCACAGAAAAACTTTCGGACGGCAACAAAACTATTTCAGATAATTTAAAGACTTTATCGGAAGGCACACTTACTTTTAAAGACGGCACAAGCGAATTAAAGGTTGGTCTTTCATCTTACCTTGACGGTGTAAATCAGCTTTCAGACGGCTCAACTACACTTGCAAACGGTGCTACATCTTTACTTACAGGTGCTTTAAAACTTAATGAAGGTGCAAATTCACTTTCCGACGGTACAAAAACTCTCACATCAGGTACAGCTACTCTTGAGAGCGGCGCAAAAACACTTGAAAGCGGTTTAAAAACCTATACAGACGGTGTAAAACAGGCTAATGACGGTGCGGCTGCACTTAACGCAAACAGTTCGGCACTTACAGCCGGCGCACAGCAGCTTACCGCAGGCAACGAACAGCTTTCATCGGGCAGTGCGCAAATTCTCGGCGGACTTAATCAGATGAGCAGTACAGTAAAAAGCGGTTTGCCGAGCGAGGATAAAATCACCGAATTAAGCGGCGGACTTGATACTTATTCGGCAGCTATCGGTAAGATGAATGACGATTTGCAGAACACATCTCTTCCTACCGAAGAAGACCTTGCAAATCTGAATGCAGTTAAAACCGACCTTACAAGCCGTCTTACAAACGCAGGCGATAACGCAAAATCACTTTATGTGCTTGCGGCTCAATTGCAGGCAAGCGGCGATTTACAGACTGCCGCCCAAGTAAAAGAAATTGCAGACAGCCTTGCGGCAAATGTTACAACAGCAGCAAATGACGCAACAGCAATCGGCGCAGTATTTGAGCAGGTTACTCCTTCACTTTCAAAGGTAACAGAGCTTAAAAGCGGTGTTGCTCAGCTTAACGAAAACAAAGAGCTTGTTCTCGACGGCGCTAAGACAGCCGTAAACGGAATGTACAGCGGTCTTGCAAATGTAAGCTACGCACTTGATACTCAGATTATTCCGGGTATGTCAACTCTTGACGGAGGTATTTCACAGGTATCTGACGGTGCTAAGTCGCTATCAAGCGGTCTTACATCATACACAAGCGGTGTTGCACAGGTAGGCAGCGGACTTACAAAGCTTAACGATAATTCAGCTCAGCTAAACTCAGGCGCAACTCAGCTTTCAAGCGGTGCGAGTCAGCTTTCAAGCGGTGCTAAATCACTTGACAGCGGTGCTGACGAATTAAAGAGCGGTACTAAGACTCTTGCAGACGGTACAAAAACTCTTGACGATGGTACAAAGACACTTACAAACGGTTTTGCTACACTTACAGCAAACAATTCAAAACTTACAAGCGGTGCTAATCAGCTTGCCGACGGTGCAGTAACACTTAACGACGGCGCAGGTCAGCTTTATGACGGTTCGATTACACTCGGCAACGGACTTTCAGACCTTAAGGACGGTGCAAACACCTTAAAGACAGGTCTTGAAGATGGACAAAAGACAATAGACGAAAACAAGGGCGACGATGCAGTATATGAAATGATTTCAAGCCCTGTAAAATCAAACGAAACTAAGATTTCAAATGTAGAAAATAACGGTCACGCAATGGCGGCTTATATGATGTGCGTTGGTTTGTGGGTACTTTGTATAGCATTCTGTATTATGTATCCTCTTACAGAACATCACGGCGAAATCAAATCAGGCTTCTCTTGGTGGCTAAGCAAAGCAGGCATTGCTTATCTCGTAGCACTTGTTGCCGCTTATGCAATGATAGGTTCACTCCAGTTGTTCTTACACTTTGAACCTACCGAGCTTTTAAACACATTCCTCGTAGCAGGAATTACCGCAATCGCATTTATGTCAATTCTTTACTTCTTCAATGTATGGCTTGGTAAGGTAGGTAGCTTCTTAATGCTTATCTTCATGGTTGTACAGCTTGCAGGTTCTGCAGGTACTTACCCAATCGAAATTTCAGGCGACTTCGTTGCTACAATTCACAAGTGGTTGCCATTCAGCTATGCTGTTGACGCATTCAGAGGTACAATTTCAGGTAACGGCAATATCCTTGAAGTAACAATCGTTCTTCTCTCAATTGCAATTATCTTTACACTCCTCACAATTATGATGTTCAACATCAGAGCAAAGATGATTAAAAACAATAAGAAAGGTCTTTACGACTTTATCGAAAAATGCGGTTTAGCTTAATGCAAAGCTCAAATAAATAAACAGCAAAATCCGACTTCATTATGAGGTCGGATTTTTGCTGTTTAACAGAGAATTATTTTTTACGATTTTTATTCAAAGTGTAAGAAAATTATGGTTTAGCAAATTGATTTGCCAATCAATTATAAAAGTTTGGTCGACCTTTTCAAAGGTCGTGGGTGTGGGCAAAGCCCACAAATACTTTCCGTTTACACAATCTAACGATAGCCAAACAGCTTGCTGTTTGGCGGCTTGAACACAACGGCGTTAGCCTTTAAAAAGGCTTGACCTAAATTTTAAAATTATTTAGCTAAAGCTATGCAATAAACCATAATTTACTCCACAAAAGCAGATAACTTTTGTGAGGTCGTTTCATCATGTTCTATTTACAAACAAACTGCCGTTAAAAATTCCACGCATATATGAAATTGCTATGCCGTAGTTTGTAAACGGTACGCCTGCGATTTCGGCTTTTTGTCTGCGGCTGTCAACTTCTTTTTCGTTAAGCATACAGCCGCCGCAATGTATTACAAGTTTATATTTTGTAAGGTCAGAGGGAAAATCTCTGCCCGAGCTTGTTTCTGTTTTTATGCTCTTACCCGTGTATTTTCTTAAAAGCCGTGGAAGTTTTACCGTGCCAATATCATCGCATTGGCGGTGGTGAGTACATCCCTCGCTTATAAGAATCGTGTCACCGTCACAAAGCAAATCTATAGCTTTTGCACCCTTTGCGGCAGTGTCAAGCACGCCCTTATACCTTGCCATAAGAATTGAAAAAGAAGTAAGTCTGATGTCTTTCGGGGTGAGTTTTGCGATTGCCGCAAAAGCCTGACTGTCGGTAATTACAAGCGACGGCTTTTGGGCAAGCGATTTCAAAGTCTGTTCAAATTCACTGTCCCTCGTTACAACGGCGATTGCGCCCGAATCGAGAATTTCCCGTATTGCCATTTGCTGCGGCAAAATTATTCTGCCCTTTGGCGCAGCCTTGTCTATCGGCACAACAAGCACTACCGTATCACCTGCGCTAATTAAATCCGAGCAAAGAGTTCTCTGCTCTCTGTCGGATTTTAACAGGCTTGCTATTCTTTCTTTCAACTCAAAAACACCTGTATTTTGTTCTGCACTTACAAACATTCCGTCATCTGTATGCGGTGGATTTTTCAGCAAATCAGCCTTGTTATAAGCCACAACATACGGTATGTTTTTCTGTTCAAACAGATTTATAAGTTCAGAATCTGCCGCTGTTTTTCCCATCGAACCGTCAACCACAAGCACTGCAATATCCGTTCCGTCAAGCACTTGTCTTGCCTTTTCAATCCGCATTTCACCAAGACTGCCCTCATCGTCAATACCCGGTGTATCAATTATTACAACAGGGCCGAGCGGCAACAGTTCCATAGCTTTCATTACAGGGTCCGTAGTAGTGCCCTTAATATCGGATACAACCGACAAATTCTGCCCCGTAACCGCATTTACAAGGCTTGATTTTCCTGCATTGCGCTTGCCGAAAAATGCAATATGCACTCTTTCTGCAAGCGGTGTGTCATTAAGTCCCATAAGCACCTCTTAAAAACGAAAATCCCGACTGCCGTTTTCTATCTCTGCAATGTGTTGTGCGGCAATTTTTCTTACTTTTTCATTGGGAATTTTCAAAAGCTCTTTTTCAATCAGCTTTTCTCCGATTTTTCTTGTGTCCTCGCTTGCATAGTCCATAAGATACTCCTTAAGCGTCATAAGTGCATTTGGATGACAGCAGTTTTGAATCTGACCGCTTTTGCAAAGCGACATAAATCTGTCGCCCGTCCTGCCCTCACGATAACAAGCCGTGCAGAATGACGGGATATATCCAAGGCTCATAAGCCAATTTACAACCTCGTCAAGCGTACGATTGTCCGACACATCAAATTGAGCCGTATTCTCGTCCTCTTCTTCGGGTTCGGCATAACCGCCAACGCTTGTGCAGGACGCACCGCTGATTTGCGATACACCGAGTCTTATAACCTTTTCACGCACCGCCTTGCTCTCTCTCGTTGAGATAATCATACCTGTGTACGGAACAGAAATTCTGATAAGCGCACAAATTTTGGCAAATGTATCGTCATCAATTCCGTTGTCAAATGAATCGGGATCTATATCGTCTGCGTGCTTAATTCGTGGGACGCTGATTGTATGCGGGCCTACTCCGTGAACCGCCTCAAGATGCTCTGCGTGCATCAAAAGTCCCGCAAATTCATAGCGGTAAAGTTCCAATCCAAACAGCACGCCAAGTCCCACATCGTCAATTCCTCCCTGCATTGCCCTGTCCATTGCCTCGGTATGGTAATCGTAATTATGTTTCGGACCTGTGGGGTGGAGCTCTTCGTAACTCTTTTTGTTGTAAGTTTCCTGAAAAAGAATATAAGTCCCTATGCCGGCATCCTTTAGCTTTCTGTAATTTTCAACCGTGGTGGCGGCAATATTTACATTAACTCGTCTGATTGCGCCGTTTTTATGGTTAATTGAATAAATCGTCTTTATGCACTCAAGAATGTACTCAATCGGATTGTTTACGGGGTCTTCGCCCGCTTCAATCGCAAGCCTTTTGTGCCCCATATCCTGCAATGCGATAACCTCGCTCTTCACTTCTTCCTGCGTAAGTTTTTTACGGCAGATATGTTTATTTTTAAGATGATACGGGCAGTAAACACAACCGTTTACACAATAATTTGAAAGATAAAGAGGAGCAAACATAACGATTCTGTCGCCGTAAAAATCTTTTTTTATCTGCTCGGCAAGGTCATAAATTTTTGCAATTCTTTCGCTGTCCTCGCACGCAAGCAATACGCTTGCCTCCCTGTGGTCAAGTCCTTTTCTAAGCCTTGCCTTGTCGATGATTTTGTCTATGAGCGCAAGGTTATCTTTGTTTTCGTCTGCATATTTTAGGGTGTCGAGAATTTCACCGTCGTTAATAAATTCCTCTGCTTTAAGAGATTTTTTGTCATACATTTCATATTTCCTTTCCTGTCGCAACTAAGGAGCAATATAATTTCCCACATCGGTCACAACTTCGTAGCCGATTGACTTCATTCTGTTTTTCATACAACTTATGCACTGCGCCGACTCGTCACCCGTACAAATTTTATTATCGTACAGAGAGTAGTCCTTTCTGTGCTCAAGCGGAGAAAGGTTTGGCATAACCACATTTGCGCCGTGCAGTATCCCCTTTTCCCTGCCGTTGATGTCCGCCGTACCGAGTGCGGTTGTTGACGGCAGCAGTACGCTCGGCAACAGCAGTCTTATTATTGAGATGAGCATAAGGCAAAGCCGCACACTGCCTGTAGGCTGCTTGGCAAACGGCGTGTCTTTATGCGGAATAAACGGGCCTATACCGCACATCTGCGGATTAAGGTTTTTTATAAAAATCAGATCATCCGCAAGATTTTCGGCGGTTTGAAAAGGCGAGCCGACCATAAAACCTGCACCTGTCTGATAACCTATTTTTTTAAGATTGTACAGGCAATCAAGCCTGTTTTGATGCGACATATTGTCAGGGTGTAATTTTTCGTAATGCTCTTTGTCTGCCGTTTCGTGACGAAGAAGATACCGGTCTGCGCCCGAATCAAACAGTCTTTTGTAACTTTCGTAACTGCGTTCGCCGAGAGAAAGCGTTACTGCGCAGTCGGGATATTTTTGCTTGATTTTTTGCACAATATCGCACATAACATCATCGGTAAAATATCCGTCCTCTCCGCCCTGCAAAACAAAGGTGCGAAAACCGAGTGGGTAGCCTGTATCGCAGCACTGCAAAATCTGCTCCTTGCTAAGGCGGTATCGCACTGCGTTTGTGTTCGACCTGCGTATTCCGCAATAAAGGCAATCGTTTTTGCAAATGCTTGAAATTTCAATCAAGCCACGGATATACACCTTGTTACCGTAGTATTTTTGTGCCGTCTGCTGTGCCTTTTTGCGCAGGTACTCAAGTTCTTCGTCTGTAACAGTATTTATTAATGCTGTAAACTCTGCTCTGTCTGCATTGTGATAGGCGTAGAGCTTATCTATAATTTCATAATTTTTCATATTCTTTAATAAAACGCTGTACGGGTAATACTTTTGCATTGCCTGTTGGGATTTGGTTTGGAGTAATGATTAAATAATTTTTAAAATTTAGGTCAAGCCTTTAAAAAGGTTGACCAAAATTTTATAATTTTGTAAAAATTATGTTTTATCAAACCGCAACTCATCTGCATCAAAAATATTCTTTTAAAAATCGGCAGGAACAAAATTCCTGCCGACAGTTTGTAAAAATTCTGATTTTGTTCTTAAGCCGATATAAAGAACACCGTTGTTGCAAATTTAAAAATGTCTGCCACCGCCGCCGTGTGATGAATGACTTGAACGGTGACTGCTGCTGCTCCTGTGACTTCTGTGCGACGACGAGCTTGAGCTTGAACTCGACACGGTAGTATAAGTCACATTTTTGTATAAGAACTGATCCCTGCTTTCTGTAAGGTTAAGCGAGCTGTTTTTATCAAGGTCGTAGTTTGCACCCTTGCCGTTTTTGCCGTAAGCGTAACGAACGCCCAAACTGACAAGAAATCCTGCCAAACCACCCATCAGCATAAACACTATACCGTAGAGAAAACCTTTTATAACCTTCTCAAGCGGAGTAAGCTGTGCTTCAATTATATTGCTGTAGCTTGCGTCTTTGCTTGTATCTACGCCCGCATTATAGTATTGCTCAACCGTTTCGACAAATTCATCGCAAGCGCCGTCATAGTTGCCGCTTGAAAGCTCGTACTGAACGCTGTCGAGCAAATCGTCTGTTCGGGCATCGCTGAAACAGTACATCGCCTCGTCCTTGGTGATTATATACATTTCACGGGAACTCATATCTATAGTGAGCATAACGCCGCTTTTTTTATCACCGCAGCCGTAATTATGATTATCAAAATAATCGTTGCAATAATCTTCCATATCATACGAATCCACATTGTTGTTATTGGTATAGATTATTGTGTCCCAACCTGTGGCAAGCGTACATTTTTTCAGATTATTCTCTATGGTTTCTTCCTGCGAAGAAGTTATAATATCCGCATCGTCTGTCAGCTTTTTGCTGCTCTCTGCAAAAGCCGGTGTTACCGACAGGGCAAATACGGCGGTTACGGCAAGCGATACGGCCGCAACGGAAAGTACATTTTTCATATAAAAAATATACCTCCCAACATACCGAACGCAAAAGCTATGCCGGCTATTAATGAAGACATTGCAATTAATCTGCCGGTATCGGCAGGCAAACTGCCGTAGAGCTTACCTGTCTGACCGTTGATGGCAAACGGGTAAATCTTGCCCTTATACTTATAAGTTATAATCCACACAGGCAAAAGCGTATAACTCCAACTTTCAATATCTGTGCGGTCATAGTAATTGGTTACTTCAATACCCGAATATTCACTGCAAGCACCTCTTTGCAATACTCGTCAATCTTTTGGTCAACCATCATCTGAATATCGGACTTTTCTATATCTCTTTTTTCTGCCTGAAAACCCGACAGGTACGACATTGAAAACGGCTGTGCCTCTGACAAATCATACGGATGTATGCACTGCAACATTTCTCTGTCGGCAGCCGAAAGTGCTCTTTCAAAAACATTGCGTATATAAACATCGCCGCTTCTGAACAGGTCATAATACGAAGTTTCGGTATATCGTCTGTCACCGGATTTCCAGTGTCTGTACTTTTTGCCCCTTGCCGTCATATGAGAATCCTGTTGAGTATCTATGTACCAATATGGGAAATATACACCTGTCATTTTCTCAATATTTGAGTCGCTTAAAAAATCTTTGGGCAAAAACTTTTTGCCTTTTGTTTTATCCATAAAAGCTGAAACAGCTTGTTCTCGTGACAACTTAAACGGAATAATTCTGTCGGGTCTGAAATCTCCCGACAATCTGCCTTTCATTACAACAGGATTGTGGCAGTAAAAGCAGGTTGTTGCCGCTGTAGATGAAGTGGTAACAACCTCTGCGCCGCAGGAATCGCAATGGAACACGTAACCGTCGTGCAATTCCTCTTTAAATTCCTGTTGGCTGTCAGCACCGCTTTATTCCCTTTCGGCGTAAATTTGCTGAATCTTCTCCGGAGAAAACTCCGAAAGACAGTATTCACAGCAAAATCTTTGCCTTTGCGGGTTAAAAGTAAGCGGTGCCGCACAGGATGGGCAGTTATAATTGACTGTACCCATTTATTGCCTTATCCCTCTTAAATTATTCTGCCTTTGTACCGCACTCCGGACAGAATTTCTGATTTTCTTTTAATTCATATCCGCAGTTTACACAGAAATGCTTTTTAGGTGCATCAGGCTTTTTTGCACCGCATTCAGGGCAGAATTTGCCTGTATTTACCGCACCGCAAGCGCAAGTCCAGCTGTCTGCCGACTGAGGCTGTACAGGCTGTTGAGCGTTCTGCTGCGGCTGAGCAGGCTGTGCGCCGCCAAGCGGATTGCCCTGTGGCTGTTGAGGCTGCTGTGGCTGCTGATTGTTGTAGTGTGGGTTCTGCTGATAGCCGCCGAGGATATTACCGCCTGCATTCATACCCATGCCCATACCCATAAAGCCTGCCATTGCGCCGTTTGAGTTTGAGCCTGCCGCTTTCATACCTTCCGCAACATTAGCTGCTACATAGCCCTGCTGAACCGCTGCGTCCGAAAGCATTGCGCCCTTGTTTCTCATATTGATAAGCTCTGTGCTCTCGTCATTGTAAGAAATGTTGATAGCAACTGCCTGAACCTGGAAACCACGCTGCTGCTCCCATTCCTGGTCGAGAGTTTTAGCCATATACTGACCGAATTCACGGGATTTACCCTTAATAAAGCTGATTCTGTAACCGTCAGCAGAGAAGTTGTTGATGGCAGAACTTAAAGCTGCCTCAAACTCTGTGTTATACTGGATTGACTTTGACTTGTAGTCAAACGGCTGACAAGCTGTTACAAGTCCCTTGTCGATTACTTCCTGATAGAACTTAAGCGGATCGGTAATCTTAATAGAATATGTACCGTGCGCACGGAGGAAAAGTTCTGCATTGTAGAAACTGTCGAAGTAGTTTACAACATTCTTTGTGCCGAAAAGAATACCTGTAATTTCGGCAAGGTTGATGTAAATTACATACTGCGACTGTGACGGAATTCCGCCGTATTTAATACGGGAGAATGTTTCTTTAAGAGAGTCGCCAAACTGACCGCAGAAAAGTGACGGCATTGAGCTGTTGCTTACCTGGTAATAACCCGGTTCTGCTGTAAAGTCAACTACCTTACCGCCGTCAATAAGGAGCATACACTGGTTGTCATATACCTGAATAACCGAACCGTTTGATACGATGTTTGGTGTGCCCTTTGTGTTTTGAGATGTGCCGTGTGTTATCTTTTCACCGGGAACCATTGCGAGAGTTCCGCTCATTGGTCTTGGCTGGATAACCTCCTGCCAAGAATCTGCCAATCCGCCTTTAACCGAGTTAATGGCTGCTCTGATAATGCCCATAGTCTTATCTCCTTTACAAGAAATTTTCTTTATTTTTAAATTTTTGTGAGCTGATATAATTGCACTGAAACGAAGGTTTTTGCTTTAGATTAAATCTTCTTAATCTGTTACAGGTTTGGTTTCAAAAATGTTGGGGTAACAAATAAATTATTATTTAACACACAAGTTAAACAAAACAATTTGCTAAACCATAATTCACTCTGATTTTCAACATCGCCTAAGTGCAATTGTTTATAAATTAATATGGTCTTGTAGCGTTGGTTTGTTCTCTTATTGACGAGAATTTCCACGCTCTTATGTTGATTTCCGTAATGCCTGTGCCGCAGTATTCACAGAATTTCTGACCTAAGCTCTTAATCGGTGCGCCGCAGTTAGGGCAATTAATACCAAGTCCCTCACTGCCGTTTGCCACCATATCCACATTCTGAATATACACAAGCTCGGTTTCATACACGCTTTGAGTTTTCATATCCCTGCTGCCGTAAACCACACTGCCTGCGGCGTCGGTGGTATAGGCATAAGAACCTACAGACGATACAAACAAAATCCTTGCGGTTGCGCCGTCCTTTGTGTATCGTGAAATCTCCGTACGGTGAATTACAATATCATCGTAATTCTGCTTGTAGCCTCTGTTTGACAGGTCGGTAATAATACTCTTTACGCTGTCTTTTAAGGCTGTGGAGCACTCACCGTACAAAAGCTTCGGATTTTTTTCCTCAATTGAGTTCATATAACTGCGCAGTACGGTTTCTGACTTTTGTTTGTAATCGTCATAGTCAAACTCCGGAAAATCTCTTTGTATTCTCGGCAGACAAAGACCCGTCATAGCCTGCAAAGAGCGTGGAGTTTCACTCATTTCCCTTTTCTGATTATTGATTCCCTGTACAAAAGAATCCGTACCGAACATATTTCTTGAAATCTGTCTGATTCCGTGTTTTATTTTATAGACTGCCACCGCAATGGCAATGGCAGCCGCTGCAATCAATACAAGTGTAACTATAAGTCCGACAGGCACACCTGACGAAACCGCTCCGACAAACAATTGATTCATCGTTTACTCCTGCGGTTTTACTGAAATTCCGAGAACATCGAGGCTCTCATCGTCAACAACGGACGGACAAGCTGACATAAGCTCGCTTGCATTCTGAACCTTAGGGAATGCCGTAACATCACGAAGGCTGTCTGTGCCGCACATAAGCATTGTAACACGGTCAAGGCCAATGCCCATACCGCCGTGTGGCGGAGCGCCATACTTATACGCTTCTACAAGGAAGCCGAATTTTGCTTCAATTTCCTCGTCGGTAAGTTTTAATGCCTTAAACATTCTCTGCTGTAACTCATAATCTGTAATACGCATTGAACCGCTTGAAAGCTCTGTTCCGTTAAGAGTGAGGTCGTAAGCCTTTGCAATAACCTTTGACGGGTCTGTGTCAAGGTACTGCAAGCACTCCTCTTTAGGCATTGTGAACGGATGATGCATTGCAAGCCACTCGCCGCTCTCTTCGTCATACTCAAAGAACGGGAAGTCAACAATCCAGAGGAACTTAAATTCATCGGGAATAATGTCGAGAACCTTTGCGACCTTAAGTCTTAATGCACCGAGAGTTGTAAGAACTGTGCTGTTCTTATCGGCAACAATGAAGATTACATCGCCCTTCTCTGCGCCGAGTCTTTCGTAAATAGCGGAAAGCTCTTCCTCTGTCATAAACTTCTTAAATGATGCATTCGGCTCGTCAACCCATCTTACATAGGCAAGACCCTTTGCACCGATACCCTTTACATACTCTGTAAGTTTGTCAATTTCTTTTCTTGTATATACAGACGCCGCATTCTTTGCAACAATGGCACGAACAGAACCGCCGTTTTCAACAGCGCTTGTAAATACGCTGAAGCCGCAATCCTTTACGAGGTCGGAGATATTCTGAATCTTCATATCGAAACGAATATCAGGCTTATCCGAACCGTAGTTCTCCATAGCGTCGTTGTATGTCATTTTCTCAAACGGAGTTACAAGCTCCTTGCCAAGCACTTCTTTAAACAAACGCTTGAAAAGTCCCTCGTTGATTTCCATAATTTCGTCCATATCAACAAACGAAAGCTCCATATCAATCTGTGTAAACTCAGGCTGACGGTCGGCTCTTAAGTCCTCATCTCTGAAACAACGGGCAAGCTGAATGTAACGGTCAAAACCCGATACCATCAAAAGCTGCTTGTAAATCTGCGGTGACTGCGGAAGAGCATAGAACTTTCCCTTGTGGATTCTTGACGGTACAAGGTAATCTCTTGCGCCCTCCGGAGTTGATTTAATCATCATCGGAGTTTCAATCTCAATAAAGCCGTTCTCGTAGAAATAATCTCTTGCAACCTTTGCAATCTTACTTCTCATAATAATGTTGTTCTGAATAGGACGGCGGCGAAGGTCAAGATAACGGTATTTAAGTCTTAACTCCTCGTTTGTGCTTGTTTCGTCAACAATTTCAAAAGGCGGTGTCTGTGCCTTTGAAAGAACTCTAAGGTCTGTTACCATAACCTCAATATCGCCTGTAGGAATATCCTTGTTCTTGGAGCTTCTCTCACATACTATGCCTTTTGCCGCCAAAACATACTCACTGCGGCAAGCAAAAGCTTTATCAAAAATTTCTTTATCCGTCTTATCGTTAAAAGCAAGCTGAACAATGCCTGTGCGGTCACGAAGGTCAATAAAAATAAGCTGACCGAGGTCACGGCAACGCTGTACCCAACCGCAAACTGTTACTTCTCTGCCGACATCGCCGATTCTAAGGTCGGAGCAATAGTCGGTTCGTTTAAGTCCTGTCATAAATTCTGCCATTTTTGTATATCTCCTTAAATTAAGTTGTCAACGCTTACAGCTTAAAGCTGTCAACATCGGCAAGCTGAAGTACCATAAATTTCTCTGCAAATGTATCGTCAAGTACAATTTCAGTCTGCTCGCCGCTCGACATATTCTTAATAACTGCCTTGCCCTGCTCAATCTCATTGTCGCCGAGCACCATAGAGAACTTTGCGCCGATTTTGTCGGCATATTTCATCTGTGCTCTTAATCCTCTGCCTACAACATCGGTTTCGGCAATAAGTCCGCAGGAACGGACAGCTTTGATAATTTCAAATGATTTAAGCGACGCACTCTCGCCCATAACAGCAACATAGAGGTCGCAGGTTGACGGTTTCGGAATTTCAATGCCCTGTTTGTCCATTAGCATTAAAAGTCTTTCAATGCCCATTGCAAATCCGAGTGACGGCAAGTGCTTTCCGCCGAGCTCCTCAATAAGTCCGTCGTATCTGCCACCGCCGCAAACTGTGCCTTGAGCACCGATAAAGTCGGTAACGAACTCAAAAACAGTCTTTGTGTAGTAGTCAAGTCCACGAACGATTGTAGGATTTACCGTATATTCAACACCTGCGGCATCAAGGTATTTCTGAACACTTGCAAAGTGCTCTTTACACTCGTCGCAAAGATAATCTGTAATTTTAGGTGCACCGCCCGCAATCTTTGAACAAACAGGACTTTTACAGTCGAGTATTCTCATCGGGTTCTTTTCAAGTCTTGAATTACAGGTATCGCAGAGTTCGTCTTTACAGCCGCCAAAATAGCCTTTAAGTGCCTTGTGGTACTCGGCACGGCAAGTAGGGCAGCCGATAGAATTAATTTCAAGTCTAAGCTGCTTAATGCCAAGGCGGTCAAAAATAGACTGTGCGGCGCAAATAAGTTCCGCATCGGCAACAGGTGACTGTGTACCGTAGCACTCAAGACCGAATTGGTGGAACTCTCTTAATCTGCCTGCCTGCGGCTTTTCGTAGCGGTAGCAAGACACAAAATAGCTTGCCTTGATAGGTAAGCTGTCATTTACAAGGCCGTGCTCAAGCACTGCTCTTGCTGCGCCTGCCGTACCCTCGGGACGAAGTGTAACACTTTCTCCGCCCTTTGTATCGAATGTATACATTTCTTTCTGAACAACATCTGTTGTCTGACCCACACCTCTTGCAAAAAGCTCTGTGTGCTCAAAAACAGGTGTACGAATCTCTTTAAATCCGTAAGCCGCCGATTCTTTACGCATAACATCTTCAACGAACTGCCAGCGGTAGCTGTCCTTTGGCAAAACATCTTCTGTGCCCTTAATCTTTTTGGTGATTACTCCCATTATTTCCTCCAAATTATAAAACCTTTTATATTAATCGAAAATTCCGTATAAACACAATTATCGGGCAGCACAAAACCGCCCGACAATGAAATCGTTTTTTACTTTAAAATATTTCTCCAGTCAAGGTCGCCACGCTCAAGACCGTGAATAAGTACCTCTGCGGTTGCGATGTTTGTAGCAACAGGAATATTGTGCATATCGCAAAGTCTGAGCATATTCATATCGTTAGGCTCATTAGGCTTTGGATTGAGCGGATCTCTGAAAAAGAGAAGCATATCAACTTCGTTGCAGGCAATTCTTGCCGCAATCTGCTGACTGCCGCCCTGTGAGCCTGCCAAAAACTTCTGAATTGTAAGGCCTGTTGCCTCTGAAACCATTTTGCCCGTAGTGCCTGTCGCACAAAGGTTATTTCTGCTTAAAACACCGCAGTAAGCAATGCAGAACTGAACCATAAGTTCCTTTTTTTCATCGTGCGCAATAAGAGCAATATTCATACACAAATTCCTCCCTATATATTAAAAGGCTTATCCTTTAAACGCCAAGGGAACTCTCTGCCCCTCAAGCCTTCGTGCCAGACAATCGAAAACCGATGCTGCGGCACTCCAGTTAAGCCCTGCAACTCCACGCTGCATAATAACTGATATTCTTATGTCAAACGGTACAAGTGCGATAAGTTGAGTTTGTACCGCATCAATAACTTCGTCAAGGTCGGCATAAAAACCGAGCTCGGTAAAAGTTTTTCTGTCAAAGCGGTTTATAACAAGCCTTTGATTTTTTATACCCAAAGCGTCAAGCTTGTTTTTCACTTTTAATCCGCCTCTTACGCTTGTCGGCTCTGCGTTGGCTACAATAAGCGCCCTGTCGGCGGGCGTAGCAGCTGTAACAAAGCCCGAGCCGATGCCTGCGGGTGAATCAATAATAACAAAATCATAGTCAGCTTTTAATGTATCGACAAGCTGACGGAATACCCCGGGACTAAGCTCGTTATCGGTGTCAAAAGGTGCCGCCATAAGATAAAGATTCTCATTGTTTTTGCTTTTATAAACTGCGTCTGTAAAAGAACAGTTACCGCTTACGGCGTCTGCCGCATCAAAAACAATGTCGTTTTCCATATCGAGCATAATATCAAGACCACGCATACCGCAGTCGCAGTCGATAAGCAAAACTTTTTTGCCCTGTTTAATAAGGGCAACCGAAAGGCAAATGCACACTGTTGACTTTCCCGTGCCTCCTTTTCCGGAGGCTACAACTATAACATTATCCATAATACATACTACCTCTGAATTATTCTATCATATTTTTGTCAAAAGAGCAATAAAAGTAAGTAATTTTATCAAACAAAAATTATATAGACTTTTTATGCAAAATATATAATTTTATCGTTATACTTTTTAGGTTTTTACATTTTTACCATAATTTAATGGTAAAATTATACTAAATTATCGTTTGATTTTTTCTGTTATAAAATCTCTTGCGAATTTACAGTCCGTTATTTTAAATGCAAGTACAGCTTGTATGTAATTCTTAATTGCTCCGTATTCGGTTTTTATGTAAATAAAAATTTTAAAAATGCAGTTTGTTTTTAAATTATATCACCTTTTGCCGTCAAAACAAGTATTATTTTGGAAGCGATAAATTTTTCGGCAAAAAAGATTTCAGCTATATGCTTATGCGGCAAAAATCACTGCTTTTTCAGGTATATACAAAATCCGCAGCAATTTATTTATCATTTTCCGCACGAAAAAACAGCCCACATTTGTGAGCTGTTCCGAAGTATAGTTTAGCATATATTAAGCAGGTTTTGTAACATTCCCTGTGAGTCAACATTAATTGTAGCTGTGATTGTCTTTGTGGTTTTGTCGCCGGTGAAATATACAAGTTTGTAGGTTGCTGTGCCCGCTCTTTTGCCTGTAAGATTAAAGGTATACTTGTTTGTCTTAAAATCGTAATTTACATTAATCTTTAAAAAGGTTGACCAAACTTTTATAATTGATTGGCAAATAAATTTGCTAAGCCTTAATTTATTAATGTTATCTCAACATTTAAGACAGAACAAATAAAGCCACTTTAACAAGCCGTATCTTAACTTAATTTTTATAAAAGCGAAAAGGTCTATTGTCTTACGACAATAGACCTTTTCATGGTGCCGGTGACCGGACTTGAACCGGTACGGTCGCAATGACCGAGGGATTTTAAGTCCCTTGTGTCTGCCTATTCCACCACACCGGCTAATTGTTTGGTGACCCGGACGAGAATCGAACTCGTGTTACCGCCGTGAAAGGGCGGTGTCTTAACCGCTTGACCACCGGGCCGTATGGTAGCGGAAATAGGACTTGAACCTACGACACCTCGGGTATGAACCGAGTGCTCTAGCCAGCTGAGCTATTCCGCCATCTGTTCGCCAACATCAAATCAGCAAGATAGATTATAATATAACAGCCCCGATTTGTCAAGGGTTTTTTAAAAGTTTTTTGAAATTTTTTAATTTTTTTCAAAAAACTTAAAAGCATCTGTATTTTACTGCTTTTTTCGTGAAGAAAAACACAGAAAGCAACGGTTGCTGTCGTTTTAATACATATCTTTACGCTGTTTTTATTGTTAGCCGATAAATAATTTTTATTCTTAAAAATAAAATCAGTGCGGTTGCCCCCTACTTTTAAAGCAGGGAGCAACGCAAACTTATTAAATTTTAATTTATTTTACCAAATTACTCTGCATCCGGAAGACTTGCAAGTTTTTCAAGGTGAGCGTACTTCTCTTCTGCAACCTTTTCAGCCTTAGCAAAGAGCTGTTCTGCTCTTTCAGGGAATGAACGGGTAAGTGAGTTATAACGAACCTCACCCATAATAAAGTCACGATAAGAAGCGCTTGGAGCCTTGCAATCGAGCATAAACGGATTCTTGCCCTCATCGGCACGGCGTGGGTCATAACGGAAGATATTCCAATAACCTGCCTCAACAGCCTTCTTCTCTTCCTGCTGAGCAATGCTCATACCGCCCTTAATACCGTGGTTGATACATGGAGCGTAGCAGATAACAAGTGATGGGCCGTTGTAGCTTTCAGCCTCTACCATAGCCTTGAGAACCTGATTATTGTCAGCACCCATTGCACACTGTGCTACATATACATAGCCGTAGCTCATAGCGATAGCGGCAAGGTCTTTCTTCTTAACAGACTTACCTGCAGCGGCAAACTGTGCAACAGAACCTACAGGAGTAGCCTTAGAAGCCTGTCCGCCTGTATTTGAGTAAACCTCTGTATCGAATACGAGGATATTTACATTTTCGCCTGATGCGATAACATGGTCAAGACCGCCGAAGCCGATATCGTAAGCCCAACCGTCACCGCCGAAGATCCACATTGACTTCTTAGCAAGTTCGTCTTTGTCGATAAGTGTCTTCTTGGCAAGTTCGCCAACCTTAGCGTCATCAACATTCTTTTCAAGCTCTGCAATAAGTGCGTCTGTTGCAGGACGGCTTGCGGTTGAATCGCAAACTGTGTCAAGGTAGTTCTGACAAGCTGTCTTTAACTCGTCGCTGTCTGTATCTTTCTGAATATTCTGAACATACTCTACAAGTCTGTTACGGATAGCTTTCTGACCGAGAGCCATACCAAGACCAAACTCAGCATTATCCTCAAAGAGTGAGTTCTGCCAAGCAGGGCCAAAGCCTTTCTTGTTCTTTGTGTAAGGTGTTGCCGGAGCAGATGCACCCCAAATTGATGAACAGCCTGTTGCATTGGCAATGAACATTCTGTCACCGAAGAGCTGTGTAACGAGCTTAGCATAAGGTGTTTCACCACAACCTGCGCAAGCGCCTGAGAACTCAAGGAGTGGCTGCTTAAACTGGCTGCCCTTAACTGTAGAGAACTTAAACTTAGCGGCTACTTCAGGCTTTTCGTCAAGAGTTACCGCATAATCAAATACAGCCTGCTCTGCACGCTGGCTGTCGATTGACTTCATTGTAAGAGCCTTTTCGCCCTTCTTGCCCGGACATACATTAGCGCAAGCGCCGCAACCTGTACAGTCAAGTGTAGATACAGTCATAACAAACTTAAGTTCCTTAAGACCAATCATAGGAATGCTCTTTGTGCCCTGTGGAGCAGCAGCAAGCTCGTCCTCTGTCATAGCAACAGGACGGATTACAGCGTGAGGACATACGATAGCACACTTGTTACACTGAATACAGTTGTCTGAATTCCACTCAGGAACATCAACTGCGATACCACGCTTTTCATAAGCGGCTGAACCGTTAGGAGCAGTACCGTCAACATGGTCCATAAATGCAGATACAGGGAGCTTGTTGCCCTTGTACTCATTTACAGGCTTGAGGATACCGTTTACATACTCAACGAGTGCGCCCTCGCCCGGAACTACATCGCTTGCCTTATCGTCAGCGGCATTTGCCCAATCAGCAGGAATTTCAACCTTCTTGAGGTCTTCCATACCACGATCAATAGCTGCGTAGTTCATATCTACGATAGCCTGACCTTTCTTCATATATGACTTCTTAGCGGCAGCCTTCATAAGCTCCTTAGCCTTTTCGGCAGGAATGATGTCTGCAATCTTAAAGAAAGCTGACTGAAGAACTGTGTTAATTCTGCCGCCAAGTCCGATTTCCTTACCGATCTTAATACCGTCGATTGTGTAGAAATTGATATTTCTTGTAGCAAGAATTCTCTTCATCTTGCCCGGAAGTCTTTCTGAAAGCTCTTCAACATCCCAAGGACAGTTGAGGAGGAATGAACCGCCTTCCTTGAGGTCGTCAACGATGTCGTACTTGTCAACATATGATGGGTTATGACAAGCAACGAAGTCAGCCTTAGAAATGTAATAAGTTGATTTGATAGGCTGATTACCGAAACGCAGGTGAGAAACCGTAAGACCGCCCGACTTCTTTGAGTCATAAGCAAAGTAGCCCTGAGCGTACATATCGGTATTGTCGCCGATAATCTTAATTGAGTTCTTGTTTGCACCTACTGTACCGTCGGCGCCAAGACCCCAGAACTTACATGAATGTGTACCCTTTGGAGTTGTGTCAGGGTTTTCAACAATCGGGAGTGAAAGGTTTGTAACATCATCAACAATGCCGATTGTAAATCTTCTCTTAGGAGCGTCGCTCTCAGCGTTTCTGTAAACAGCAATGATGTCGGCAGGAGTTGTATCCTTAGAACCAAGACCGTATCTGCCTGTGTAAACCTTTACGCCGGCAAAGTCAGAACCGTTGATAGCAGCAAGAACATCAAGATAAAGAGGCTCACCGATTGAACCAGGCTCTTTTGTTCTGTCAAGAACAGAGATAGTTTTAACTGTCTTAGGAAGCTCGCTTAAGAGATAGTCTGCAACGAAAGGTCTGTAAAGGTGAACCTTTAAAAGACCAACCTTTTCGCCTGCTGCGTTGAGGAAGTCTACAACCTCTTCTGCACAATCACATACAGAACCCATAGCAACGATAATGTGCTCTGCGTCCTCTGCGCCATAGTAGTTGAACGGCTTGTAGTTTGTGCCGATCTTCTCGTTTACTTTGTTCATATATTCAACAACAACTTCGGGTACTGCATCGTAGTACTTGTTGCAGGCCTCTCTTGCCTGGAAGAAGATGTCGTCGTTCTGAGCTGTACCTCTTGTTACAGGGTGCTCAGGGTTAAGTGCTCTTCTGCGGAACGCTTCTACTGCGTCCCAATCAAGCATATCTGCGAGATCCGCATAATCCCACTCTTCAATCTTCTGAATCTCGTGAGAGGTTCTGAAACCGTCAAAGAAGTGGAGGAAAGGAACTCTGCCCTTGATAGCCGAAAGATGTGCAACGGCAGCAAGGTCCATACATTCCTGTGGGTTGTTTGAACAGAGCATTGCATAGCCTGTCTGACGGCAAGCATAAATATCTGAATGGTCACCGAAAATTGAAAGAGCGTGGCTTGTAAGAGCACGGGCAGATACATGAATTACGCCCGGTAAAAGCTCGCCTGCCATCTTGTACATATTCGGAATCATAAGAAGCAAGCCCTGTGAAGCTGTGTAAGTTGTGGTTAAAGCACCGGCTGCAAGCGAACCGTGAACCGCACCGGAAGCACCGCCTTCCGACTGCATTTCCGTAACCTGTACTTCTCTGCCGAAAAGGTTTTTAGTGCCCATTGCCGAGAACTTGTCGGTAAGGTCAGCCATTACGGAAGAAGGTGTGATAGGATAGATAGCAGCAACATCTGTAAACGCATAAGAAACATGAGCAACAGCGCTGTTACCGTCCATAGTTTTCATTTTTCTTGCCATTGGAATTGTCCTCCTTAAAGTATGTCAGCGACAACACCGTTTGCCGCATTTAATACAATTTTTAAAGATACATACTGTATCATAATAAATTTTAACACTTAAATGTTAATTTGTAAAGAGGTTTTCAACAATAACGCATATGTTTTCGCCCGATTTTTCTAAAACTTTACCAAATATTTTAAATTTCCGCATAAAACCGAGTTTTTCGCCGATTAAGGTGATTTTTCGACAAAATAAAAGTTTGTTAATTGCCATAAAACCGTAAAATTCGTCAATAATTTTTATACGCAAAAAATTGTTATACATACATTATGCGAAAATTGTATTATTTTGGCAAGAAAACATACAACTTAACGGCTGATATTTTTGTAAATAATAGTCATTTTTATTAAAGAAATTATATTGCGATTAAAGAATTAAAATTAAATAAAAAAAGCGTATAATAGTTTGGATAATCAATTGACATAATATGACTTTATATAACTTTATAAGGCACGGAGGCAGTATGTTGAAATTAGGACTTGACATTGGCTCAACTACAATAAAATGCGTTGTTTTGGACGAAGAAAATAAAATTATATACAGCACCTACGAACGACATTATTCTCAAATAACCGAAAAAATTGCCGAAATTCTCGCAACTGTACGCAGTAAGGTAAAGGGTGTTGAAAACGCAGCCGTTGCGCTTTCCGGTTCTGCCGGTATGGGCGTTGCGGAGTCAAGCAACATTGACTTTGTGCAGGAAGTTTACGCAACAAGAGTTGCTACAAATACATTTATTCCGGGCACAGATGTTGTCATTGAACTCGGCGGTGAGGACGCAAAAATTCTGTTCCTCACAAACGGTCTTGAAGTGCGTATGAACGGTACCTGTGCCGGCGGTACGGGTGCATTCATCGACCAGATGGCAACACTGCTCAATGTTCCGCTTGAAGATCTTGACGAACTTGCAAAGCAGTACGAAAAAACATACACTATCGCATCACGCTGCGGCGTATTTGCAAAGACGGATATTCAGCCTCTTTTAAACCAAGGCGCAAGAAAGAGCGATATAGCCGAAAGTATCTTCAACGCCGTTGTAAGCCAGACTGTCGCAGGTCTTGCACAGGGACGAGAAATCGAAGGTCAAGTTGTATATCTCGGCGGTCCTCTCACCTTTATGAGCGAGCTTAGAAACTGCTTTGACAGAACTTTAAACACAAAGGGTATATGCCCTGAAAATTCACTTTACTTTGTTGCCTGCGGTGCGGCACTTTGCGCCGAAAAAACAATTGACTTTGACAAGGTAATCGAAGAAGTAAAAAATTACCGCGGAAGCGGCAACTTTGCCTTTAACCCTCCGCTTTTCAAAGACGAAGAAGATTACAAAAAATTCTCTGACCGTCACGCAAAAGCAACCGTTCTGCAAAAGGAACTTAAAGGCTACAAAGGCAAGGCTTATGTGGGTATGGACGCAGGCTCTACCACCGTTAAGGGCGTTGTTCTCAACGACGACGGCGAACTTCTTTATTCAAAATATCTTCCGTCAAAAGGAAATCCCGTAGAGATTATCAAAGGTTTTCTTGAGGAAGTCTATGCAATCAACCCCGAAATCAACATAGTTTCTTCTGCCGTTACAGGTTACGGCGAAGAGATTATAAAGAACGCTTTTGATGTTGACTACGGCATAGTAGAAACAATTGCGCATTTCACTGCCGCAAAATACTTTATGCCCGATGTTGAATTTATCATCGACATCGGCGGTCAGGACATCAAATGCTTTAAAATTCACAACGGCGCAATCGACAACATCTTCCTTAACGAGGCTTGTTCTTCCGGATGCGGCAGTTTCTTGCAGACATTCGCAAACGCTCTCGGTTACGAAATTGCCGACTTTGCAAAGCTCGGACTTTTTGCAAAGCGCCCTGTTGACCTCGGTTCGAGATGTACGGTATTTATGAACTCAAGCGTTAAACAGGCTCAAAAGGACGGCGCAACAATCGAGGATATTTCCGCAGGTCTTTCCTTAAGCGTTGTAAAGAATGCACTCTACAAAGTTATCAGAGCGTCAAGTCCTGACGAACTCGGCAAAAGAGTTGTTGTACAGGGCGGCACATTCCTTAACGACGCCGTACTCCGTGCATTTGAGCAGGAAATGGGCGTTGAGGTTGTTCGACCTAACATTGCGGGTCTTATGGGCGCATACGGTGCGGCGCTATATTCAAAAAATAAATCAAAAGGCAACGGCAAGAGTAAACTTGCAAATAAAGAGACTCTCAAAAACTTTGTCCACGATATAAAGGTAACAAACTGCGGTATGTGCAGCAACAACTGCCGACTTACAATCAACAGCTTTGGCGGTGGCAGAAGATTTATTGCAGGCAACCGCTGCGAGCGACCGATTACAAAGAAATCTCAGTCAAACGAGCTTAATATGTACGCTCAAAAGCTGAAAATGCTTGAGGAATACAAGCCTGTTGAGGGACTTCGTGGCAAGCTCGGTATGCCTATGGCGCTCAATATGTTTGAAATGTACCCGTTCTGGTACAGATTCTTTACAGAACTTAAGTTTGAAGTGTTCCACTCACCGTTCTCGACAAGAAAGATATATCAGCGCGGACAGCAGACAATTCCGAGTGATACAATTTGTTTCCCTGCAAAGCTTGTACACGGACACATTCAGACTTTGATTGACGAGGGAGCAGAAACTATTTTCTACCCTTGTATGTCATACAACTTTGACGAACACCTCGGCGATAACCACTACAACTGCCCTGTTGTTGCATATTATCCGGAAGTTATCAATAACAATATGAAAGATGTGCAGAAAATCTGCTTTATAAAGGAATATTTCGGCGTACATATGCCAAAGCATTTCCCACAAAAGGCATATGAGGCACTTTCAAAATATTTCCCCGATCTTACACTTAACGAGGTAAGAAAGGCCGCAAAACTTGCTTATGACGAACAGGATAAGTACAGAAAAAAGGTAATCGCAAAGGGCAACGAGATTATTGAAAAAGCCGAAAAAGAGGGCAAAAAGATAATGGTGCTTGCCGGCAGACCTTACCATGTAGACCCCGAAATCAACCACGGCATTGATAAACTTATTTCAAGTTTTAATGTAGCAATCGTCAGCGAAGATGTTGTATCTCCGAGGGTTGAGAAATTCCACACCAATGTACTTAACCAGTGGACATATCATTCAAGACTGTACGCTGCCGCTAAGTATGTTACAACAAGAAAGGATATGGAGCTTATACAGCTTGTTTCCTTTGGCTGCGGCGTAGATGCCATTACTACCGACGAGGTAAGAGAAATTCTTGAAAAAGAGGGCAAAATCTACACACAGATTAAAATTGACGAAATCACAAATCTTGGTGCAGTTAAAATTCGTATCCGCAGCTTGCTTGCTGCTATTGACAACGATTAACCACCGTTTGAAAGGTTGTGCTTTAAATGGCTGAACTTAAATATGACAGCAAAACAGGTCGTTTGCTTTTTACAAAAGAAATGAAAAAGGAATACACAATCCTTATGCCGAATATGGCACCTATTCATTTCAATATACTTCAGAATGTTTTTAACTACTACGGCTACAAGTCGGAACTTCTCGACACCTGCGGCCCTGAAATTGCACAGACAGGTCTTAAATATGTTCATAACGACACCTGTTACCCTGCTCTCCTTGTAATCGGACAGTTTATACACGCTTTACAGAGTGGCAAATACGATGTGCATAAAACAGCGCTTATGATTACCCAAACAGGCGGCGGCTGTCGTGCCTCAAACTATATCTTCCTGTTAAGAAAAGCGCTTAAAAAAGCAGGTTTTGAGTTTGTACCCGTAATCTCGCTTTCTTTCGGTATGGAAAAGAACAGCGGTTTTTCGCTCACACTTCCGCTTATCAGAAGATTTGTCGGCGGTCTTGTTTACGGCGATCAGCTTATGCTCCTTTCTAACCAGACAAAGCCTTATGAGGTAAATAAAGGCGAAAGTATGGCGCTTGTTGCCGATTGGAGCGATAAGATTTCTAAAATGCTTATCGAGGGCAACGGCTATACGCTTGAAGAAATTGACGAAAATCTTGATAAAATCACAAAATCTTTTTCGGAAATTAAGCTTAATAAAGTGCCAAAGGTTAAAGTCGGCATCGTAGGCGAAATTTATGTAAAATATTCCAAAATGGCGAATAACGGACTTGAGGATTTTTTGGCTTCACAGGACTGCGAGGTTTGTGTGCCGGGTCTTATGGGCTTTGCTTCATTTAAGGTTGACAACCGAATTGAGGACGCCAAACTTTACGGCGGCGCAAAGATTAAATCCACATTTTGTAAAATGCTGCTTGACTACCTCACAAAACTCGAAGCACTTATGATTGAATCGGCAAAGAAATATAACTTCGTTCCGCCGCACGAATACGCTCATACAAAACAGCTTGTAAAGGGCATTATCGGATACGGTAGCAAAATGGGCGAGGGTTGGTTACTTACCGCAGAAATGCTTGAGCTTGCCGAAACAGGCTACGAAAACATTGTTTGCACACAGCCCTTCGGCTGTCTGCCGAACCACATCAACGGCAAGGGCGCTATCCGCAGAATCAAGGAAGTAAACCCGAAAGCAAACATTGTTACAATAGACTACGACCCGGGTGCGCCAAAGGTAAACCAGGAAAACAGAATCAAGCTTATGCTTGCTGTAGCAAAAGAGGAACTTAATAAAGAGCTTGCCGAAAAACAGGACGCAGAGCAAAAATCTTAACAAAAAGCAGTCCGAGAATAAATAAATCGGACTGCCTTATTTTTAGATTCCTTATCAAAAGTCGGAGTAAATTTGATTTAGCGCACGAGTTAAGCGAAATGATTTAAAAATTTAGGTCAAACCTTTATAATTGCTTGGCAAAACAGCTTGCTGAATAATATACCCAAAATTTAAAACAGAATCTTTTTAGAAAATAAACATCAACACTTACATATAATAATGTATGACAAAATTTTAAGAGGTGAAACGAGTGAAAAAAAATAAAAACAAGGCACAAAAGGCAAAAAAGCCGCATACTTTGCTTATCAGTGTTAAGCAAAACAAGGAGCTTACCGCACTTTACTTTATACTAAGGCTTGTAATTATATTTATATTTGTTCTCAACATCATCCGCGGCAAATACGAAAGCGCAATGACTTGCGGACTTACATTTATACTTATGTTGATTCCGTCGTTCATTGACCGCAGTCTTCACATAGAACTGCCGAGCGTGCTTGAAACCTTTATGATACTGTTTGTATTCTCGGCAAATATTCTCGGTGAAATCGGTTCATTCTATGAAAAAATACCTTTTCTCGACACAATTCTTCATACGCTGAACGGTTTTATCTGCGCAGGCGTGGGATTCGGACTTACCGATATTTTGAACCGCAGTAAAAAGGTTAAATTTAACCTTTCCCCTATTTTCGTATGCCTGTTTTCGTTCTGCTTTTCAATGACGGCAGGTACAGTTTGGGAATTTTTCGAGTTTGGTGTTGACACTTTTCTCGGCAAAGATATGCAGAAAGACACAATCGTCACAACAATCAACTCTACCCTGCTTTCGGGCAACGATACAAACGCCGTTACCCATATAAGCGGAATAGCATCTACAACCGTAAACGGCAAAGACCTCGGCATCAACGGCTACCTCGACATCGGTCTTATTGATACAATGAAAGATTTGATGGTAAACTTTGTCGGTGCAGTTGTTTTTAACGGACTCGGCTTTATTTATCTCAAGAACAGAGGCAAAAAAGCAAGTTTTTTAAATAACTTTATCCCGAAAAAAGCCGAAGATATTACAGAAGAATAAGTTTAACAATCAAAAATCCGACAGTAGTAAAAACTATTGTCGGATTTTTTGTTGTATCCTAATTATTGGTAATATTGATAAATTATGACTTATCAAACTAAGTAATAAAATGTAGCCATTTAACGTTTAGATAGCACAGGCAAATGAATTTCAATAATTCTTTCAAAATAACATAATCACTTTAATATAAATAAGTTATGTTATTTTAAAATATATCTGCCCTCTTCTTTATATATTTCTTGCTTACCGTCAACACAAAATGCTGGCCTGATGCCATTCATATTGCATGCATTCGTGCTTCCAATTTCACCTTCCGGTCCTACTGCATATACACAAGAATCATATGTAGAATCCGCACTTCTTAACCACCAACTTACAGTAAACTTTCCATTATTCATAGTAGCAAAACGATTCTTATTATCTTTAAAATACAACAATGGCACCCCTTCAACTCCGACATGCCCATTTTTTTTATATCGAAGTTCAGTAAAAGACAACAAAAACACTTTTCTTACAATAGTTATCACGCTATCATCTATTTGATTCAAGCATCGTTCATCTAAAATCTCTATTTCCGAATCTTGAATTAAGCAACGAGTTTGAATAGGTAAATTATCAAAAAACTCTCCCATTAAGTAATTATCAATTTCGCTTTCTTCATAGTAAGCCGAATAATCACTAACTCTTCTATTCTCTGGAAGAATTTCTTTTCTTAACAAAAGTGTTTTACCATTATAATCATTAGTTAATACAATATATGGAACAAATCCTGTTTTTTCTTCAATATATATGATTGGTTCAATTTTACATTTTTCAGAATACGCCAAATCACTTATTGTATTATATTCCTCGGTTACTGTTTGTCTTTTACTACAAGCATTTAATAGAACTCCAAGAACAATTGCTAATACTACTACTTTTAATACTACTTTATACTTTTTTCTGAACACTTATGTGGCTCCTTAATTTCTCTGCTTTTTACGTCTTATTTTTGTAAATGCCATACACATCACTATACTTACCATGATTACAGCCATTAGGCTCCAAAATCCAACTGCAGATTCGTCTCCTGTTGAAACAGATTCTATCTTTTCTCCTCCATTTTCATTTGTTTCCGAACCAGAATTGTTACCTGTATTATTATCTTTTCCCGAATCAGGATTTTCTGGGTTCGCTGGATTTTCTGGTTGAATATCAACAAATGTCAGGGGCTGTGTGCTTTGAGATACTGTTTTAATTTTCAGTTTATTATTATAATATTTTTTATTGCTGAAATCTATTATAGCTTTATTACAGCGATAATGATAGCTTAGCAAAATCTCGTTACTTTTTGTATCACTTTTGTTTTTATACTCTATATAAAGCCACTTGCCCTCATGAATAGCTTTAAATATATTTCTTCCTACGCTGTTAATTACCCTCACCGCCTTTAGTTCTTATATTTCACTGAAATCATTATAGCATAAATATTTCATAAAACAACAATTTTATACTAAAAATATTAAAATTTATCCACGCAAAAATAAACACCCGACTAAAAAGCCGAGTGTCAATTTTACCGCTATTAATCATTTTACGACAGCCACGCAATGTCGGTATCGGTTGCAAGGTTATCTATGCCGTAGAGCACCAGGATATTATCGGGTTTTTCCTGCTGTGCAAGTTCTGAAATGCTGTTTTTGTAATAACGCATATCGACGAGTATTACCTCACTGTAATTTTCTGCAAGGAACGGCGCAAGACAATGTGAAAAGCTGTCCTTTACAAGGATAATTTTTCCTCCTGCGGCATTTGTATTCTTAATTCTTGTCATTGCGTGGTTTCCGTCTATGAATACAGGGTATTTATCGTCCTCTTTAAGATGATTGTAGAAATACATTGAGTGGTAATCCTGTTTTTCGTCGCCCTCAATAATCTCTACGCTGATATTCTTTTCGGTGTTATTTTTATTGTTCCAAATTTCAATGGTATCCGGCTGTGTGAGCCAAAAACCGCTTGTTGAATAGGTTGTGCCGTAGAAATCGTTGTACTTTTCGACCGTAAACAGGCTCTTGTCGGCAGGGGTTATTCCGAGCGACTTGCATATTTCCGTATAACCCGTATATGCACCTGCCGTTGTCCAATGATGGTCGGTTTTGTAGTAAAGCTGCGTGCCGTTTGCATAGGCATTTTTGAATGCGGAACGCAAATCCACAAAATCCGCACCGTTTTCGGTAAGCACTTTCTGTGCGTTCTCGATTTTTTCGTCATCTGTATATGTATCGTGAACCGCAGGAAGAACATCATTTGCGATGTAGCCTGTTGAAGGCACAAGTGTTACCGTTACGGGAACATCGACTGATTTCGCAAAATCTGCAATTGTCTGCACATTGCTCTCAAGTGTGTCGGTATCAAGTATCGGCTTATTTATAAGGTAGCCGTTCTTACAGTTATACACTCCGTCAGCACCGTTGTTGCCAACCGAAAGATTAAAGTATGCGTTTGCGCCTACCCATTGGGTACGCATAGGAAAATGGTCGGCAAAATATTTTTCAAAATCAGTGCCGAATTTGCCGTCAAGCACAGAATTTACCGACACTGTCGGAAATTTCTGCAAATATCTCTTTTCGCTTGAGCTGTAATCTGCTTTTGGATTTATCAAAAACCAAATTGCAAAGCCGAATATAAAAAGTATAAACACAAAGCTCGGCAGATGGCGGCAGACAGGCTTTGATGATTCCATATGTTTTGCTGAATGTTTTGCTGCATATTTCATAAAGACTCTCCTTTCCTGCCGTTAAAATCTGAAATATAGGAACGGGTTATAGCTCTGATTTACAAGCGAGGCTGTGCAAAGTACAAGCACAATTGCAACAAATGCGGTCTGAGCAAAACCGATATACTTTGTATTCTGTACCTTTGCATAAAGCTTTGCCGCAAGCGGTGTGCTTGCAACAGCCGCTGCAATGATAAGCGGCAAATATGAAAGTATAAGATTTAAAGCCTGCTCTCCGCAGATACCGTTGCCGAAGTTAAACAAATCTCCGAGGAATGTACCGAGCTTGCTCATATCTGTAAAGTAGAAAAGTCCCCAGCCGATAACTACTATAAACATTGTGTAGATATGCTGAATTGCCGACGGCAGTTTGTCGAGAACCTTTTTGAAAACAAATTTTTCAAAAATAAGCAAAACGCCGTAGTAAAGTCCCCACAATACAAAGTTCCATGACGCACCGTGCCAAATACCCGTAAGTCCCCATACGATAATAAGGTTAAGTATCTGTCTTTTCGCACCTTTTCTGTTACCGCCGAGCGGAATATAAACATATTCCTTAAACCATGTTGAAAGTGAAATATGCCATCTTCTCCAAAATTCCGTAACGGATTTAGAAATGTACGGGTAGTTAAAGTTCTTAAGAAACTCAAAGCCGAGCATATTGCCGAGACCGCAAGCCATATCGGAATAGCCCGAAAAGTCAAAATAAAGCTGAAAGCTGTAGGCTATAATTCCTACCCAAGTGCCGACAACGCCGTTCTCGTCAGTGGTAGCAAACATTGCCGTGCTAAGATTACCCATCTGATTTGCAATCAAAACTTTCTTGCCAAGACCGATTATAAACAGATTTACACCCTTTGTAAACTCGTCCAAGGTTTCTTTTCTGTTTGTGAGCTGTTCGGCAACATCACGGTAACGAACGATAGGACCTGCAATCAACTGCGGAAAAAGCGCTACATATGTACCGAAGTTAATCGGATTTTTGGATACGGGCGCATCGCCTCTGTAAACATCAATTACATAACTCATTGTCTGGAATGTATAGAAGCTGATGCCGATCGGCAAAGAAATCTGCGGAGTCGGCAGATTCAGGAACGGCAGCATATTAACGGTTTCCACAATCATTCCCGTGTACTTAAACACCGCAAGTGTACCTATGTCGATAACGCAGGTAAGTATCAGCACAAGTTTCCGCTTTTTCGGGTCATCTTTAAATTTATCTACAAGGTATCCGCCTATGTAGTTTACGGCTATGTTTATGAGCATAAGCACGATAAGTTTCGGCTCGCCCCAACCGTAGAACAAAAGGTTTATAAAGAACAGAAAAATGTTTCTGCCTTTTCTCGGCACAATGTAATATATGAGCAAAGTAAGCGGCAGATACGCAAACATAAATACAAGGCTTGAAAAAACCAATCTGTATACCCCCAAATATTCTATAAAATAAGTGCAAAATCAAGCGTTATATATCCTTTTTAACCTGACAATTCATTGCTCTGAACGCAATATAATAATTGTCGGGATTTGCACACCATAAAATACCCTCACCGCTTTTGGTGAGGGCGATTACTGTTTATTTTACATTATTTTTATGGTACAGTCAATGAAATTAAAGCAAATATAATTGCTGTCCTCGAATTTTGGCATTATCAACTAATTTCTTTAAAAGAAAACTCTCTTTTAAACTCTTTTGTTTCACTGTTTCTGACGGTTGAGCTTTTATGCTGTTCAAGGGTACTTATGAGTGCGTACATATCCACCCATATTTCGTTGTCGCTTTCCTTTTGGCTTTCGTCAAAAACAAGCTCAAGCCCTATATGAAGATGGCTTTCGGTAATTCCGTTTATGTTTTCGGTATCGCTGTATCCTGTTCTGCCCACATAGCCTATAACATCGCCTGCCGTAACCGTATCGCCCTCCTTGAGGTTTTCGGCATACGGGCGGTTCTGCCGCAAATGCGCATAATACCAATACCTTTTATTGTCAAGCGAGCGTATGCCGATTCGCCAGCCGCCGTATCTGTTCCAGCCGAGACACTCTACCTTGCCCGATTCAACGGCTATAACGGGTGTGCCGACTGCCGACATCAGGTCGTGCCCCAAATGCGGTCTTGTGTATCCGAATGTCCGCTTTGCACCGAAGTCATCGTAATGCGAATACGGAAAAGTCTTTGCAATCGGCGAAAACCACCGCACTCCGTAGTCCTGCTTTATACTGCCGTCAGACTGTTCTTCCTCAAAATTTCCAACCATACCGTTCAGCACTGCCGTGTACACATTATAATAATATGTATAGTATTTCATATCTTTGGTAAGTTCGGCTATTGTTTTGCCGTCTTTCAGCTTTTCGCAGAGGTTATCCATATCGCTTTGCTTGTATTTTGAAAAATCGCCGCCGTATTTTGCGCCGAGGTACGATAAAATTTCTATATAATTCAGTTTGGTATCTTCCGACTGTGAAGAAACATCGTAACTGACGGCTTTTTGCAGAGCGTCTGCCGTAACATTAAATTCCGCATACTTTATAAAATTACCGGTTTCCTTTCCGCCGACAATCGTCATAACCGAACAGGCAAGCACAAAAGCAGAAATAAGCAATAAAATAATCCGTTTCATATATAATCACCCGATTATATATATGAAACGGATTTCAAATTAATTTCTCATTAAATGTATTGCGGTTTCGGCTTTTTCTATAATTCTTAAATCGTTGTCATATGTGCAAAGTTTTCGTGCCTGCTGAAGGTCAACCCAGATGTAACTGTCGATTTCTTCTTCCTGAATTTTTACGCTGTCGGTAAACGCCTGTGCAAGGAAGAACACTACCCGCTTGCGAATTTTGCCGAACGGGCAATACTCGCTGATTTCTCTAAATCCCTTTGCAAGGGTAACATCAAGCCCTGTTTCCTCTTTGATTTCTCTCAAAGCGGTTTCCTGCTCGTTTTCGTCGTTTTCTATATGACCTTTCGGAAAACTCCAATATCTGCCGTTGCTGTTCTTCACAAGCAATACCTTTGTATTCTGCTTGTTGCGGTAAAAAATCACCGCACCGCAGGATTTTTCGTAAAGACAGCTTATACTCTCCACTTTTACATTACGCAAGCGGGCAAGTATTTTTTTAAGCTCCGGCTCGTAATAAATCTCTCCGTACGGAGCGACTATGAATTTATCGCCCTTGAGTCCCTCAAATTTGGCAACGGCAATAACCACACCGTCAAAGTATTCTTCAACTCTGTCCTTGCGTGTAACAAGATAAGCGCTTTTGTTTGAAAAGGAATTGCCCGAAACATAGGCGGAGAAAAAACCTTTTCCGACCTTGCCAAACACATTTACTCTTACATTTTCCGCAAGCATTGCCGCTGCCTCCTTTCTTAATTCAAATAAAAATCAACAATTAATTCAGTAAGCCGTCCATACTGTCGAGCTGTACCTGAGTATTTGCACTCATAATGCCGTTGAGGTAAAGAACCTCTGTAATGCCGTTCTGCTTGCAGTAGTCTGCAAGATTCTGTCCGAAATATCTGAAATCTATAATATGAACTTCGGAATAATTATTTGTAAGATACGGTGAGAATGCGTTGCCGTAGCTTTCTTTGACAACGGCAATCTTCTTGCCCGTACCGTTTTCGGAATCGGAATGTAAAACCGTGAGCGGATTGTCGCCCATAATAAATAAACTGTATGTATTTGAACCCGCCTCCGCATACTGATAATAAGGCGAATCGTAGTTTGATGTAGTGCCGTTTGAATCCGTAACATCCATTGTAACATTATAAGGGAATGTCCAATAGCTTACGGTATCGGTTGTAAGTCCGTCATTTGTGTTTGCAAACGAACCCGTAAAGCCCTCAATTTTATTTTCCGTGCAAGTGCTTAAATCAAGAACAGCCTGATTTGTTGCCTCCGCAAACGCTGTATATGCGTAATATGCGCCAAGTCCTGTCCAGTGGTGGTCGGAATTGTAATAAACATATTCGTTGCAGTGCTCGGCAATTTTGTTGTAAGCATTTATCGGTGTTACAGAGCTGTTTAGCTTTGAATAAATCTGCTTGATGTTCTCTGCCTGTGAATCCGACGGAGCGGAGCTGTTTTTAAGTCTTTGCGGAAGTCCCATTTCCGTATGGTTGGGAACAACCATATTGTAAACCTTAATTCCGCTTAACTTCTGCTGATAGCTGTTGATTGAATCGGCATAAAGCTGTGCTCTGTATTCATCGCCGCCGAAAAGCTCATATGCGGCGCCGTTCCAGATGTAAGCGTTTGTACCCATATATCCTGTTGTGTTATCGTCCTGAATATTAGGCGTAACAAAATTAAGTGCCGCTGCGTTTGCTGCTTGTGTTGCGGGTTGAGTGGTTGCTGCCTGTGTAGGAGGTATTGTTTTATCGGAATTATTGTCAACTTTTTTGTCCGAACCGGTACAGGCTCTGAACATTGAAGAAATCATTGTGATTATAAGTATTAATATAAGTATTCCAACACTTACAATAATAATGCGGTTTCTAAGTCTTCTGCTGAATCTTTTTCTTTTAGGCGGCTTGCGATGCACATTATTTCGATTATTAGGTACAGGCCCTCTGCCGTTTTGCGGCGGTCTGTTCATCGGCTGACGGTATTCTCTCCTGTATTGACTGCGTTGAGCCGCAACTCTGTCGTCATCAAAATAGTCTAAGTTGTATTTATCTGCCATATATACACTCTCCCGTCTTAAAAAAAGCAACAGATAATTAAACGCTGTTTTCTCATTATATCATTATATTAATTAAAGCATATTTTATTATACAACATCTTTAGTCTAAAAACAATACAATTTTTCATTTTTCGAGTAAATCCGCAAATGCGGCAAATATTTACATCCATAAGCAAAACAGATTTAAAAATAGAGTTGAAACAAAAGGAAAAATACGATATAATTTAGAGTTGCAGGATGTTTTTTTCCAAGCAATTACAATGAGGTGATATTTATGTTGCTATGCACGGATGTGGGCAATACAAATATAAAATTTGCACTTTACAAAGGTGAAAAACTGCTTATGAAGTTAAGATTTTCCACTAATCGCAGTAAAACCGCCGACGATTACGCTGTTGACCTTTATACTATATTCAGAATAAACAATGTTGATGTAAACGAAATTAACGGCTCAATAATCTCAAGCGTAGTACCCATAGTAACCGATCTGCTCGGAAAAGCTATTTTTACTGTGGCAAATGTAGAAAGTTTGGTTGTCGGACCGGGCATTAAAACAGGTCTTGACATTCGCCTTGACAACCCCGGCGCCGTAGGCTCGGACATTGTATGTATGTGCGTTGCTTTAAAAGAACAGTACCCCTGCCCGGTAATCGTAATCGGAATGGGCACTGCCACAACCATTCTTTATATGAACGAGCACAAGGCTTATTGCGGCGGAGTTATTTTGCCGGGTGTGCAGATTTCACTTGACGCACTTACCGCAAAATGCGCACTTTTGCCGTCGGTCAGTTTTTCTGCGCCGCAAAAGGCAATAGGAACAAATACTGCCGACTGTATACGCAGCGGCATAATTTACGGCAATGCCGCAATGATTGACGGCGTAATCGACCGCTTTGAAGCGGAAACGGGTCACAAATGCACTCTTGTTGCAACAGGCGGATTTGCACCGCACATTGTAAAGTTCTGCAAAAAAGACATTACCGTAAACGACGACCTTGTACTCGAGGGATTAAGACTTATATACGAAAAGAATCTGTAATTATTCGATTTTCAATAATATACAATTTTGTTTTAAACTGCATATCTGTTTGTGCACCCTTTTGAATTATTGCATCAAAAGGGTGTTTTTATTATTCCTTTTATAAATTTGTATTTGATGTTCACATCATTTTTACTAAAAAAGCAAACTCGTTAAACACATACAATTTTGTATGTGTAGAAATTTTGCTGATAAACATTTTTGTTTTTGTATAATTTTATTTATTAGTGTGGCGGTTATTTGTTTTTTGTTTCAAAAATATATACATAATTACCAAATAATAAAATTTTGCATTTTTTAATTTAACAAATATAACAAAGGTTTTGTTATATTTGTACAAAATTCTCTTATTCGCATATAAAATCGTCAAATTTACCGCTTTTAGCAGTATTGATTTTTAAGTTGTTTTCAAATATAATAGTAATGTTATATTTTGAATAATTATCGGCTTTTATGTTGATTATTGCAACTGCGAAAATGCATTTGCGTTTGCCGTAAAAGCTGGGAGGAGAATCATTTTAATGGAAATATCGTTTAAGGACATAACAAGAATTATCAAGAAAAATATAGTTTTCATCATAGTTGTATCTCTTTTGTTCGCAACTGTATCGTTTTTTATAACAACATTTTTTATTCCGAAAACATACACATCAAACCTCAAGCTTTATGTTGAAACAAACTACAAAACCTCAACCGCCGCAGAGGACTATCAGAGTGTAAACTACGCTAAAAACCTTGTACTTACATATATCGAACTTCTCGATTCCAATACATTCTACAGCGAAGTTTCAAAAACTCTCAACGAAAAATACACTGCATCACAGCTTAAATCAATGATTAGTTTCGAAAGCATTGAAAACACAGAGGTATTCAAAGCAATTGTTACATCTTCAAGTCCGTATGAGGCGAAAAATATAGGCGATGCCATTGCTAAGACCGCACCTGATACAATCGCAAATGTTAAGGACAATGCAAAACTCAAAATTGTTGATGAGGCAACTGTTCCGAAGAATCCCACATCACCTAATGTAACAAAAAATGTTCTTATTGCATTTGCCGCAGGTCTTATAATTTCACTTATTATTTCGTTTGTTCGTGACTTCCTTGATGTTAAAATCAAATACAACGAAGAAATGACTACAATTCTCGGACTTCCTATACTTGCCGCAATTCCTGATTTTGAATATTTTTCAAATCCGAAAAACGCAAGCAAAGCAGACCGTTACGGATACGGCAGATAATTTAAAGGAGTAACAAAAGATGAAGAAAAACAAAGCAATTGATCGTTCAATAGATACCGATGTTCTCGGCTTTCAGGTTCGTGAATCTTACAAGGCGGCAAGAACAAATATAGCTTATTCAATTCTCAAAAAAGGCTGCAAAAAGGTAGCTTTTACATCATCTACAAAAAGCGAGGGCAAAACAGTAACCTCTATCAATGTTGCGTCGGCACTTGCTCAGCAGGTTGCCACCAAGGTGCTTGTAGTTGAGTGCGACCTTCGCCGTCCGAGAGTAAACACAGCACTTAAAATTGAGCCTACACCCGGTCTTACAAACTATCTTAATGACGAGTGTTCGCTTGAGGACATTATAAAGGACACTAAGATTGACAACCTCAAGGCGATTGCCTACGGCGCAATTCCTCCTAACCCGTCCGAGCTGCTTGCGAGTGAGGCTATGGCTGACCTTATCAAGACGGCTGAAAAAGAGTACGACTACATTATTTTTGACACACCGCCTGTCGGCATCGTAATCGATGCAGTTCCGATTCTTAAGGCAGCGGACGGTGTTGTAATTGTTGCAAGAAACAACTCAACTACATATCCCGAGCTTGCAAAAACCGTAGAAACAGTCGAGCGTACAGATGCAAAAATCATCGGAGTTATTCTTAACAGAGTTAAACCGCAGGAAACAAGAAAAGGCAAGGGTTACTACTCAAGATACGGCGGATATTACAGCAGTTCAACCAAAGACTAATCTTTAATACTTCAGAGCAATTTTATTTAATTACACAGGTAATTAATTGGGTATGATAAAAATTTACGGAGGATAAAACGGAAGCAATTATGGGAAAAGCAAATATTACCGACACATCGAAAGCGGCAGCATCAAACACACATTCAGTTAAGCCGAAACCGATTTACGATTTTGTAAAGCGTGTTTTCGATATTGTATGTTCACTCATCGGTTTGATTGTTCTTTCACCTGTTTTTATCATTCTTTCCATACTTATAAAAACCACAAGCGAAGGTCCTGCTTTCTTTGCGCACAAGCGTGTCGGCAAAGGCGGCAAAACAATAAAAATCTATAAGTTCAGAAGTATGGTAACAAATGCGGAAGAACTTATAAAGCAGTTCACACCCGAACAAAAAGCCGAATACGAAAAAAACTTTAAGCTTGAAAACGACCCTCGAGTTACAAAAGTAGGAAAATTTATGAGAAAAACAAGTCTTGACGAGCTTCCACAGCTTATTAACATTCTTAAGGGCGATATTTCTGTTGTAGGCCCTCGCCCCGTTATGGATGTTGAAACTAAAATTTACGGTAACTACCGTGATATGCTGCTCAGCGTAAAGCCGGGTCTTACAGGATTTTGGGCTGCAAACGGTAGAAGCGCCACTACATACACACGCAGAAGAGCTATGGAAATTTACTATGTAAAGAACCGTTCCGTATTACTTGATTTAAAAATAATTTTCAAAACATTTATTTCTGTATTTAAGCGTGTAGGTGCGGTTTAAGGAGGAAAAGCAATGAAAGCTGTATTACTTGCAGGTGGCTTTGGAACAAGAATTTCCGAAGAATCGCAGTTCAAGCCAAAGCCTATGGTTGAAATAGGCGGTATGCCGATTTTGTGGCATATTATGAAACTTTATTCATATTACGGAGTAAACGAATTTATTATATGCGCAGGATACAAACAGCATGTAATTAAAGAATGGTTTGCGGATTATTTTCTGCATACTTCGGACATAACATTTGATTTTACACAGGACGATAAAATAATCGTACATAACAAAAGGGCCGAACAGTGGAAGGTCACGGTTGTTGATACGGGACTTAACACAATGACAGGCGGTCGACTTAAGAGAGTGCGTGGCTTTATAGGCGATGAACCTTTCTTTATGACATACGGTGACGGTGTGTCTGATGTCGATATTAATGCTCTTTATGAATTTCACAAGAAGAACGGCAGACTTGCAACTATGTCGGCGGTAAAACCCGAGAGCCGTTTCGGCGTGCTTGACCTTTCAAGCGAAAACGAGGTTAAGGCATTCCGTGAAAAAAGCGACATTGACTCCGGTTGGATAAACGCAGGATTTATGGTGCTCGAACCAAAGGTGCTCGACTATGTAAAAGACGATACAATTATGTTTGAGCGTGAGCCTATGGAACAGCTTGCAAAAGAAGGTCAGATTATGTGCTGGAAACACAACGGTTTCTGGCAGTGTATGGACACTCTTCGTGACAAAGAAAAGCTCGAAAAACTCTGGAGCACAAACAAAGCACCGTGGAAGGTATGGAAAGATTAATGCTTAATTTTTATAAAGGTAAAAGAGTATTTGTAACAGGTCACACAGGATTTAAGGGCAGTTGGCTTTGCAAAATCCTTGCAAATGCGGGCGCACAGGTTACCGGTTACTCTCTTAACCCACCTACAAACCCGAATTTATTTGAAATTGCAAATATCGAAGGCGACATTAAATCCGTTATCGGCGATATTCGTGATTTTGATTTACTTAAAAAGACATTTGACGAGGCACAGCCTGAGATTGTTCTCCATCTTGCGGCACAGCCGATTGTGCGTGACAGCTACAAGATGCCTGCCTATACATACGAAACAAATGTAATGGGCACTGTAAACATTCTTGAATGTGTAAGACAGTCGGACTGCGTAAAATCATTCCTCAATGTAACAACCGACAAGGTTTACGAAAATAAGGAGTGGCAATGGGGCTACCGTGAAAACGAGCCGCTCGACGGCTTTGACCCGTATTCAAACAGCAAAAGCTGTTCGGAGCTTGTAACTCACAGCTATAAAAACTCATTCTTTGCCGACGGCAGAGTTGCGATTTCGACTGCAAGAGCCGGCAATGTAATCGGCGGCGGCGATTTTGCAAACGACAGAATTATTCCGGACTGCGTTCGTGCACTTGAAAAAGGCGAAGATATAATCGTTCGTAATCCTCATTCAACAAGACCGTATCAGCATGTGCTTGAACCGCTGTTTGCGTATCTTATGATTGCAAAGGCTCAGTATGAGGACATAAAATTTGCCGACTACTACAATGTAGGCCCTGATGAGTGCGACTGCGTTACTACAGGCGAGCTTGTTGACTTGTTTGTAAAGTACGCCGACAGCAAAATCAATTGGATAAACAAAAGTGAGAAAAATGCCGTACACGAAGCGAATTTCTTAAAACTTGACTGTTCAAAACTCAAGGCTGTATTTGGCTGGAAACCGCATTGGCATGTAACCGAGGCCGTTGAAAAAACTGTTGAATGGTCACGCTGTTATATGGAAAAAGGCGATGTCAGAAAATGTATGGACAAACAGATTGAGGAATTTTTAGCAAGCAGAATTTAAATATATCATCAACAAAAGAGGTTTAGTGATGAAAAAGGCGATTGTAACAGGCTCAAACGGCTTTGTCGGCTCAAATGTATGCAAAAGACTTTGCGCTGACGGAGTTAAGGTTTATGCCGTTGTAAAAGATAAAAACGAAAAAATCAATAACATAAAAAAACTTGACGGTATTGAAATTGTGTACTGCGAGCTTGATGAAATTGAAACTCTCTTTGACAAGATTTCGGACAGAGATGTTGATGTTTTCTACCACTTTGCGTGGGTAGGCTCGGCAGGCCCGTTAAGATGCGACGAGAACATTCAGCTGCAAAACGCACTTTGGACAGCTCGTGCGCTCAGAACAGCCGACAAAATGCAGTGCAAAAAGTTTGTAAACGCAGGTTCTATTATGGAAAAAGAAACCTACACAGCCGTTTACACACAGGAAAGCAAACCCGGCTTGCCGTACATTTACGGTGCAGGCAAGCTCATTGCCCGTTCTATCTGCAAGCCGATTGCAAACAGCCTTGACATAGACCTTTGCTGGGCGGTAATTACCAACGCTTACGGCGCAGGCGAGTTTTCGCCACGCTTTGTAAACTCTACAATCCGTAAAATCATCGCAGGCGAACCTTTACAGTTTACAGCCGCAACACAGAACTACGATTTCATTTATATAGACGATGTTGCAAGAGCCTTTGAGGCGATCGGCGAATACGGCATCGCAAACAAAGAGTACACAATAGGCAGTGGCAACGCAAGACCGCTTAAGGAGTTCATTCTTGAAATGCAGAATGAGCTTGCACCCGACGCAAAACCGATTTTCGGCGATGTACCGTTTACAGGTGTAAATATGCCACTTGAAGCATTTGATACAACCGACATAGAAACCGACTGCCACTTCAAACCTGAGATTTCCTTTGCAGAGGGCACAAGGCTTACTATGGAGAGGATAAAGTCTGTTGACTAAAAATATCAGGGCGAAATTTATCTTTCGCCCTTTATATTCGTAACACTATTTGCATACTCTGTTCTAAATGTGGTGTAGCATTAATACACACTTTCAGTTAAATTATTAAATAATAAATTTTTAATCTAAACAAGATTAAGGAGATTTATATATATGATTCAGAAATTTGAATTTTGCAAAACAGATTTTGAAGGCGCATATCTTATAAAGCCTTTCTGCGCAACAGATATAAGAGGCGCATTTATTAAGGATTATTCTAAGGAAGTTTTCGAGGCAAACGGCCTTGAGCACAACCTTGCGGAAGTTTTCTATACAGTATCTCACAAGGGTGTTATCCGTGCTCTCCATTTTCAGCGTGTGCACGAGCAGGCAAAACTTGTAAGATGCATTAAAGGTAAGGTTTTTGATGTTATAGTTGACCTTCGCCCCGACTCACCTACTTTCAAAAAATGGCAGGGATTTTATCTTTCGGAAGAAAATATGAACGAACTTTATGTTCCCGAACATTTTGCACACGGCTATCTTGTACTTGAACCGTCCGTTGTTTCATACAAGTGCGGCGAAAAATTCTACGGTGAATATGATGACGGCATTATGTACAACGACCCTGACTTCGGTGTTGAATGGCCGTTTGACGAAATCGGCGGTATTGAAAATCTTATTCTTGCCGACAAAGACAAAAATCTTCAGTCATTCAAAGAATTTGAGGAAAAGTATCTTAAATAATTAATCGGCATTTACTTACGGAGGGTATAATGAACATAGTTTACTCAAGCTCTGACAGCTACGCACCTATAGCGGGCGTATCGCTTTACTCACTGCTAAAAAACAATAAGCAGTGCAAAGAGCTTAGTGTTTTTATAATTGACAACAATATCAGTGAAAAAAATAAAGAAAAATTCACAACGCTTTGCGCTGAATTTAACAGACCGCTGTACTTTGTGCCGATTGCAGACATTGAAAAACTTACAGGCACAAGTATTGACATAGGCAGATGGAACATCAGCACATTCGGCAGACTTTTTGAGGCAAGTCTCCTCCCCGAATGGGTAGAAAAGGTTATCCATGTTGACTGCGATACAATGATAATGTCATCGCTTGAGCCGTTGTGGAACACAGATATGACAGGCAAAACCGTTGCCGGTGCGCTTGAGTGCATAGGCGACAACTACAAAACAGAAATCGGTCTTAAACCCGAAGACACCTATATTAACGCAGGCAACATTATGCTCAACCTCAAAAAAATCAGAGAGGACGGCACAGAAGAAAAATTTAAGAAATACATTTCCGCACATTCTCAACTTTCTTTTGTTGACCAGGCAGTGCTCAACGCTTGCGTTCCGAGCAGTGAAAAACTCATTGTACCACTTGAATACAACGCATATTCAATGGTTTATTATGTTAAATACAAAAACCTTAAAAAGGTAAAGAGAGTAACCTCATACTACAGCGAAAACGAGGTTGCCCATGCAATCAAAAATCCATGTATTGTTCACTTTACCACCTGCTTTATGGACGGTACCCGTCCGTGGATGGAAAACAACTTCCACCCTATGCTTGACAAATACCTTAATTTCAAGAGTGAGTCGCCATGGGCGGACGAGCCTCTTTGGAAAGACCCACGAAACAAGGTAAAGAAAACCGCATATAAAATGTTTACGGTTTTACCGGAGAGTTTTGTGACAAGCTCAATCGGCCTTGTGCACGGAGTTCTTATCCCTATGAAAAACAAACGCAAAAATAAAGCAGAGGTAAAATATGGAGCCAATCAGAGTTTTACATAACATAGTTTTAATGGATACAGGCGGAATCGAAACGCTTGTAATGAATTTATACAGACACATTGACAGAGAACAGCTTTTATTTGACTTTCTCGTTCACCGTCCGCAAGAGGGCTTTTACGAGCCTGAAATCAAAAGCTACGGCGGCAAAATTTTCCGCACACAGCCTTTTAATCCGCTCAAAACGGCAGGATTTAAAAGAGAATGTATGGAAGTTTTTGAAAATCATCCAGAATACAAGGTTCTTCACGCTCATCAGGAGTTGAACCTCTGGCCGCTCGAATACGCTCACAAGGCAGGCATTCCCACAAGAATTGCCCACAGCCACAACGCTAAGACGGTTGTAAATTTAAAATATTTCTTCTTCCGCTACGAAAAACTTTTCATTAAAAAGCATTGTACGGATATGTTTATGTGCTCAACTCCCGCCGGAGAATGGAGCTTTGGCAAAAAGGCCGTTGCAGACGGTAAGGTTCGTTTTATAAAGAACGGTATTGAAACCGACCGCTTTAAATTTGACGAAAAGACAAGAAGAGAAGTTCGTGAAGAACTCGGTGTGGGCGACAAGACGGTAATCGGTCATGTGGGCAGATTTATGCAGCAGAAGAACCATACTTTCCTGCTTGAAATATTTAGTGTTATTCACAAAAAGAATCCTAACACCGTACTTGCTCTCTGCGGCGAGGGCAGACTTGAGGACGAAATCCGTCAAAAGGCAAAGGAACTGAACATTGACGACAGCGTAATCTTCCTTGGCGTGCGCAAAGACACAAACAGAGTTTATCAGGCATACGATATGTTCCTCTTCCCGTCTTTGTGGGAGGGACTTCCGCTTACAGGAATTGAGGCGCAGACAGCAGGCTTGCCTGTACTTATGAGTGATGTAATCACTCCCGAAACTATCGTAACCGACAATGTAACTACATTTTCACTTGCAAATACAGCGGAGCAGTGGGCGGATAAAGCGCTCGACATTCTTTCGTCATATAAAAGAACAGACTGCCAAAGTCAGGTTGTAAAAGCAGGCTTTGACATTCAGGAAACAGCCGATTGGCTGCAAAATTTTTACATTGAAAGAACCTTACAGGCACGCAAAGCAGAAAAATAATTGAGGAAACAACAATGAAAGTTGCTTTTATTACAAGACACACACCGTCAAACTACGGCTCGGTGCTGCAGACATTTGCCACACAAAAGGCAATTGAGGCACTCGGTCACGAGGCAGTGTGTATAAATTACATAAGAACAGACGAACTTCCCGAAAATCAGGCTAAAACCCACCTTGCCGTTTCAAGATGGAATAAAAATGCAGCTACAAGGCTTTTGTACAAGGTAACGCAAAAGCCTGTATTTGACGCCGCAACAAAACGCTTTGATGTTTACAGAAGCAATATGCTGAAACTCACAGACGAGGTATGGAACACTCCCGAGCAGCTTGCCGAAAATTTGCCAAAGGCTGATATTTATATGACAGGCAGTGACCAGGTGTGGAATACCGTGGGTACAGGTGTTATCGACCCTGCATATTTTCTTTCTTTTGTACCCGATGACAAAAAGAAAATTGCTTATGCAGGCTGTTTCGGCACAAAAACCGTGCGTGACGAGGACAGAGATAACATTATAAAGTGGCTCAAACGCTATGACCACATCACAATTCGTGAAAAAAGCGGTGTGGAACTTGCAAAATCTCTCGGTGTGGATGCCGAGCAGGTGCTTGACCCAACATTTTTAATGACACCGCAGAATTGGCTTGATACTCTTCCAAAAAAAGAGAAAAAGGAAAGCTATGTTCTTGTGTATCAACTGCACCCAAATAAAGAATTTCAGACATATTCAAAGGAATTTGCAAAACGAAAAAATATGAAACTTATAAGGGTAAACCCTTATTTTCACCATATATTCAAGCCGGGCAAGTTTGTATTTTGCCCGCCTGTTGAGGAATTTTTGTGGTATATAAAAAATGCCGACTATTTCCTTACTGATTCATTCCACGGCACTTCGTTTGCCATAGGTCTGAACACTCAATTTGTTGATGTTCTGCCAAATGTTTACAGCGAACGCAACAGAAGTATTCTTGCAACCGCAGGACTTGAGGACAGAATACTTATGAGCTACGATGATTTTAAAATTGCCGACACTCCTATTGACTTTACTGCGGTTAATCAAAAAATCAATGCGGAACGCACCCGTTCTGCCGAAATTCTCAAGAAAATAATCGAGGAATAATATGAACAATATAAGCATACTCGGCAATGACTGTTGCGGTTGTACTGCGTGCGAACAGATTTGCCCCAAAAAATGCATTACCTTTAAGGAAAACAACGAGGGATTTATGTATCCCGTTGTAGATGAGAGCGTGTGCGTAAACTGCGGTGCGTGCGTTAAGCATTGCCCTGTTATGACCACTCCCCACTCTGACGGTGTGCAAAATGTTTATGCGTCAAAATATTGTGACACGCAAAAGGCCAAAGAAAGCACTTCTGGCGGTATTTTTATTCCGCTTGCAAAGAGCACTCTTGAAAAGGGCGGAGTTGTTTTTGGCTGTGCATATGACGAAAACCTTGTTGCAAGACACATTGCCGTTGAAAAAGAGGCTGACTTGCACAAGCTGCAAGGTTCAAAATATGTTCAGAGCGACCTTTCCGGCATTTACAGCCGTGTAAAAAGTGAATTAAAAGGCGGCAGAAATGTACTTTTCAGCGGTACAGGCTGTCAGGTTGCAGGTCTGCGTTCTTTCCTCGGCAAGGATTTTGATAATCTCATAACCGTTGACATTGTGTGCCACGGTGTGCCAAGCCCAAAACTTTTTGAAAAATACCTTTGCTACCTCGGCAACAAACTCGGCGAGCCTGTAAAAAGCTACAATTTCAGAAGTAAAAAGCGCCACGGCTGGGGTTTGTTTTATGAAGTTGAAACCGATAATATCGGCAAAGGCGGAAGCGGATTTGACGACCCATACTACAACGCTTTTCTTAACTGCAAAACCTATCGTGAGGGCTGCTACAACTGTCGCTTTGCAAACTGCGACCGACAGGGTGATATAACACTTGCCGACTTTTGGGGAATTGAATACATAAATCCGTCGTTTTATTCGGAAAACGGAGTTTCACTCGTCCTTGTAAATACAGACAAGGGCAAAAGACTCTGGAAATCCCTTGAAAACTGCATTGAAAGCGTTGATTCCACCGTTGAGCAGGCAGTACAAATGAACAAAAACCTGTCCTCTCCATCTCACCGCCCCGAATGCAGAGATACAATTTACGACGGCTTTGACGGAGATTTTGACAGCTATGTAATGCAAAAGCTGTATGTAAAACCGAGTTTAAAAAGAAAATTAAAGTCGCTTGTTCCTGTTTCGCTTAAAGGCAGAATCAAGCATATGTTAAAAAAATAAAAGTTTGGTTGACCTAAATTTTTTAATTATTTCGCTTAACTTGTGCGATAAACCATAATTTATTAATGTTACCCAACATAATAAAACTGAAAAAGCAATATAAGCAACATTGAAATTTGGAGTATATATATGAAAAAGAAAATCGGACTTTGCTGCTGTTACAAACAGCGCAACTACGGCAGTCAGCTGCAAAGCTATGCAACTACCGTAGAAATGAAAAACAGAGGAATTGACTGCGAGGTAATTCAGTATAAAAAGAAATTCACACTTAAATTTATGCGTGAAGCAAAAATCTGGACGCTGTTTTTCAACCGTATTCTTATCAGTGAAAGAATTTTACGCTACAAAAAGCGTTTTATTTTAATGTTCCACAAAGATGTAAAGCATCAGAACGATGTGCGCAACACAAAACTTGCGCAGTTCTCAAAGGAACGCTTTACAAATCTTTCAAAACCTTGCATAGGTCACGACGAACTTGAGGCACTCGGTGCGTCATATGACGGAGTTTTTGTAGGTTCTGACCAGCTTTGGAGTCCGGGCGGAATCAACGGCAACTTTCACAACCTTATGTTTGTTCCTGACAATGTTCCAAAGTTTTCATATGCCGCAAGTTTCGGCGTTTCTGAAATTCCAAAGGGACAGCAAAAACTTTACAAAACATTTTTAAGCCGCTTAAACTACATAAGCGTAAGAGAAAATGCAGGTCAAAAAATCGTCAAGGAGCTTACGGGCAGAGATGCACAGGTTGTAGCCGACCCTGTAATGCTGCTCACCAGAGAACAGTGGGACGAAGAAATCAAGTTTAAGAGAATGTACGATCAGCCGTATATATTCGCATATTTTCTCGGCAAAAGCGAAGAAAACAGAGAGCAGGCAAAAAAACTTGCCGAGCTTACAGGTCTTAAAATCGTTACCGTTCACCATATGGATACCTACAACAAGGCAGATGTCGGATTTGGCGATTATGCTCCGTTTGAGGTTGGTCCGGAAGAATTCCTCAACCTTATAAGAGGCGCAGAGTATGTATGTACCGACTCTTTCCACGGCTCGGTATTCTCTATGATTTATCACAAAAAACTTATGATTTTCAAGCGCTATGCCGATTCGTCAAAGACATCAAAGAACTCAAGAATATACAGCATCTGCGAGAACCTCGGCGTTACACACAGAATGTTTGACGGCAATAATCTTAACACAATCACAGACGAAATCGACTATGACGGCGTTGACAGCCGTATAGAAAAAATCCGCAGCGAATCCAAGGCTTACCTTGACAAAGCACTTGCATTCTATTGGGAGTAAATTATGATTAATATTGATAATAACAACAAAAAGGACTGTTGCGGTTGTACCGCCTGCAGCAGTGTCTGCCCGAAAAGCTGCATAACAATGACAGAGGACAACGAGGGCTTCTTCTACCCTGTTGTAGATGGGAACAGCTGTATAAACTGTGGCTTATGCGAAAAAGTCTGCCCTGTAAAAAAAGAAATATCGCAGGACAGCATACAGCAAGCCTTTGTTTCACGAATCAATGACAAGGAAGTTCTTATGAACAGTTCGTCCGGCGGTGCTTTTACTGCGTTAAGCCGTTTTGCAATCAATAACGGCTACACAGTTTACGGCGGCGCATACAATGAATGTTTTGATGTTGTTCACGATAGCGCAAAAACAAATGAAGAAGCAGTAAAGTTCAGAGGCTCAAAGTATGTTCAGAGCTATATGGGCAATACATTTAAAAATATAAAAAAACAGCTTGACAAGGGTGACAAAGTTCTTTTTTCGGGTACACCCTGTCAGTGTGCCGGACTTGTGTCTTATCTCAGAAAGCCGTATGATAATCTTGTAACTGTGGATTTTGTATGTCATGCGGTTCCGTCGCCTAAAGTATGGAAATTATACCGTGATTATCTTACAAAAAAATACAAATCAAATATTAAAAGCGTAAATTTCAGAAGTAAGGTTTACGGCTACCATTGTTCTTCGATAAAAATAGATATGGAAAACGGCAAATCCCAGAAAATGGGACTTAATACCGATATGTTTCTTAAAAGTTTTTTCTTTAATGTATCGTGCCGTCCGTCCTGCTATGACTGCCACTTCAAAACAGTTGACAGAATGTGTGACATCACCGTGTTTGACTGCTGGAACATAACACGCTTTGTTCCTAACAAAAAGGACGATGACAAAGGATATTCTGCAGTTATAACACACAGTGAAAAAGGTGCAAAATTCTTTAAACAAGCGTCAACCTGTCTTGAAGTTTTTGACGCAGACCTTGACACTCTTATAAAATACGACGGAAAATATGCCGTAAAATCAATTGACTACACCCCAAAAAGAGAGGAATACTTTCGCCTTGTAAACGAGGGGCTTCCGATTGACGAAGTAACAAAGAGAGTTATTCCGATTAAAGCAAAAAATAAGCTTATGGGCAAAACAAAGGGCTTTTTACACGCAACAGGTCTTATGTCACTTGCACAAAAGCTGAAAAAATAAATGCACAGGAGTAAAGTATGAATTCACCTCTTATATCCGTAATTGTTCCTATTTACAATGCGGCGGAATTTATTGAAAAAACCGCAGAACATCTTGTTAACCAAACATATAAAAATATGGAATTTATCCTTGTTGACGATGGCTCTACAGACGGCTCCTCCGAGATTTGCGATAAAATTGCGGAAAAAGACAGCAGATTTGTAATAGTTCATCAAAAAAACAGCGGTGTAAGCGCCGCCAGAAATGCGGGAATTGCCGCCGCCAAAGGTGATTATATCGGTTTTTGCGATTCAGACGATATTCCGTATGAGGATATGTACGAAACACTTTACGGCATTGTAGAAGAATACGATTGCGATGTAGCAATGATTAAAAGCGCCATTCACTTTATTGACGGCAAAGTTCAAGATTCAAGCGACGGTTCAATAAAAGTTTATTCAGACAAAGATGAGATTTTAAAGCTGTTTTTGCTTAACAAAATTCAGTCAAGCGTATATACAAAACTTTTCAGTGCCGAAATCTGTAAGCAGGTGCAATTCCCTGCCCCTCACAAAATTAACGAAGACCGTTACTACTCGTTTTTTGCGCTTGAAAAATGCAAAAAACTCGGTTTTAAAAATGTTACCAAATATAATTATTGCAGACACGAAGGTTCGTCTGTGACACAAAGTTTTTCGGATAAATACCTTGACATAGTTTATTTTGCCGATTTAATTGAGGATTTTGTGCAGAAAAATTATCCTGAACTTTCGGATTACGCAAGAGCAAACAAGATAGTTTCGTACCTGCGTACCTGCCAACTCATTTTATTGTTAAACGGTGAGAAAACTTATAAAGACAAATTTGAAGAAATAAGAGCGTTTATTAAAGAGCAGGACAACGCTCTTTGCAAAAAATATCTTACAAAAAGCATTTATATAAAATACACTTTTCTGAAAGCCGGACAAGTTCCGTTCAGATTAGCCATAAAAGCATTTTCAAAATTTTAATTTACTTAAATACAATTATTCCCTCTGTTAGGATTTGATATATATGAAGAACAAAACATTTAAAATTACATTTCAATCACTGTGGTATTTATTTACCTCCACTGCCCTGGCTGTAATATGCGTGGGCGGTTATAACCCGTATTTTATGAACACCCGTACTATGCTTTCGACAGGACTTGTTCTTTGCTCACTGTTCGTGGCTCTTATTATACGCAAAAAAATAATTATAGACACCTCTCTCGGACTTTTTATTATTGTCGGAGCGTATATGTTGTTTTCTGCGCCAATGTCTATGGACACCGACACGAGTTTTAAAATTGCAGGCTACTACATAGTCGGCATCGCCGTACTTATGATAGAATACAGCGACGAAATGATTGATACCGTACTTAAATTTATGAATGTTTTTGTGCTTGTAATAGCCGTGTCTATCATTATATCCGTTCCTATCGACGATTGTATGAACAAATACTTCTCATGGCTGCTTAACCCTACACACAATGAGGCTGTTGCCCAGAGTATGAGAAATGCAATTGTTCACAGCCGCTCTTATGCAGGATTTGCAAGAGATAAGAGTGTTGCCGCTTACATTATGGGTATGGGCATTTGCATTTACCTGGCAAAGTATTTTTCGGGCAAAAAATTAAAATGGTACGAAGTTGTCGGACTTCTTGCAGAAATCTCGGCTTTGCTTTTAACATCAAAACGAATGATTTTAGTTTGTCTTGTTGCGGTATTTGCCGTATTAATGCTCACATCACAAATCAAAGGCAAAATCGTAAAATTTGCCGTGATTGTGCTTGCGGCCGCATCCGCACTGTTTATTATAATGTCGTTTATCCCGTCAATGAGTAATGTATTTTCAAGATTTACAAATGAGGAAAACAACACACTTACAGGCAGAAGCGACTTATGGAGCTTCTCGTTTATGATGTTCTCAAAATCACCTGTAATCGGTGTGGGGCTCGGTTCATTTAATGAATTTGCTGCACAGCAAGGTTACCTCAGCGCTTCGGGCGACAGATGGGATTACTTCGGTCACAACTGCTATTATGAATTTTTGGGCGAGCTTGGCATTGTCGGTTCAATAATAGTTTTCGGAGCTTTGCTTTATATGCTCGTAAAAACATTTATGCTTGTAAACAACAAAACTCTGCTCCCGATTCAGCGCTACCACATTTATTTTGCTCTTGCGGTAGAAATTATGCTGCTTATGTACAGTATGTCGGGCAATGTTTTGTTATATGCCGACCAGACGCTTGCACTGTTCTTTGCATATGCAATTGTCAGGAGCATTACCGTAAACAACGGATTACGGAAAAAAACAAGACTTAATAGTTACAGAAACAGAGGATATTATGCAAAATAAAGTTGGTATTCTGACATTTCACAAGGCTATAAGCTATGGCGCAGTTCTTCAATCCTACGCTTTACAAAATTTTATGTTTAACCTTGGCATAGACAATGAAATAGTGGATTATAAATGCGACTATATGGTTAATCGCTATCAAAAGACTTTCCGCCGTACAAGCAATAACGCCGTAAAGGACTTTTTATGGAGTATTAAAACCGCATCGGGTGTAAGAGCAGGTCGAAAGACTACTTATGAATTTGCAAATAAATTCTTAAAAATGAGCCGACCTTACACAAAAGACACACTTGCAAGCGCAAAAAGCGAATACAAGGCATTTGTAACAGGCAGCGATCAGGTATGGAGTCCGACTTGCGTAGGCTTTGACCCGGCATATTTTCTTACCTTTGCCGACTCAAATCAAAAATACAGCTATGCGGCAAGCATTGCGGTAAAAAAATATCCCGATAATCTTAAAGATGAATTTGCAAAGAGAATATCCGATTTTCAGGGCTGTTCCGTTCGTGAAAAAAGCGGCGCAGAAATCGTGCGTGAACTTACGGGCAAAGAAGCATCGGTAAATATTGACCCTACACTCTTGCTTGACTCAAGCAATTGGGATAAAATCGCTTATGACAAAAAATCAGAACCGTACATATTCCTGTTTAATGTACTTAAACCAAAAAAATTGATTGATTATGCAATCAAACTTGCAGAGGAAAAGGATATGAAAATTCTTTACCTCAACAACCGCCACCCTGTCGCACACGAGCGCATCGAATACCTTGACCCTGTTACGGCAGACAAGTTTATAGGACTTATAAAAAATGCCGCATATGTGTGCACAAATTCCTTTCACGGCAATGCTTTTTCGGTTATTTACGGTAAAAAATTTATTGTAGAAACCGAAACCGCCGCCTCTGTCAATATAAGATCTCAAGAATTGCTTGAATATCTCGGTCTGTCAGACAGAATTTTATCGTCAACTCATACCCCCGACATTGACAAAGAGTATGACATAGACAATGTGCGCCAAAAGCTTGAAGAAGAGCGCAAAAAATCTGCTGAATATCTTTCGGCATTAAAGTAATTTTGAAAGGATAAGACCAATGGCAGAAAAATCATCAGGAAAACAAATGTCAATCAATGTTATTGCATCACTCATCTCTTTTGCGGTAACTACGGGTATTAACTTTTTCCTCACACCGTACCTTACACAGGAACTCGGTACGGAGGCTTACGGATTTATAGGACTTGCAAACAACTTTGTTCAGTATGCAACGGTAGTTACATCTGCGCTCAACTCTATGTCGGGCAGATTTATCTCTCTTGCCTACCACCGTGGCGATAAAGAAAAAGCGTCAAAACTTTTCAGCTCCGTACTTGTTGCAGACCTTATAATTGCGGCAGTAATGCTTGTTGCCGCTACGTTTCTTACATTCTTTATTGACAAAATACTTGTTATTCCTGCGTCAACGGCAACAGTCGAAGACCTTGTCACAAATGTAAAAATCACTTTCGGCATAACTTTCTTAACCTTTGTTATCAGCGTTATTACCGCTATTTTTACAACAGCAACCTATGTTAAGAACCGTATTGATATTAATTCAATTCGTGATATTATTTCTAACCTTATCAAAATAGCCGTATTATTCTTACTTATCGGCTTTTTCGGTGTAAAACTTTACACACTCGCTACAGCAATGCTTGCCAGCGGCATTTTCCTTTTGCTTGCAAATGTAAGCGTAAAAAAGCGTATTTTGCCCGATGTTCAAATCAGCATTAAAAAATTCCGCTTTGACCTTGTAAAAACTCTTATTGCGGCAGGCATATGGATGTCGCTTGCACAGTTAAGCAATACATTCCTTTCAGGTCTTGATTTGCTTATATGCAACCTTACTCTCGGTGCAACCCTTATGGGTATGCTTTCAATTGCAAAGACAATACCGCACAGCATTTCTTTGCTTATCACCACACTTGCAAGTGTATTTACACCGCATTATACAATTTTATATGCAAAGAATAAAATTGCAGACCTTGTAAAAGAAATCAAATTTACTTCAAAAATACTAAGCTATATTCTTACCGTGCCGCTTACAGGCTTTATGGCATTCGGATATGACTTTTTTACCCTTTGGCAGCCTGAAAAAAATCCGCAGGAAATTATGATGATACAGATTCTGTCTGTTCTTACCTGTATTCAATATTTGTTTACGGCGCACACACAGTGCCTTACAATGCTCAACTCGGTATGCAACAAAATGAAACTTCCTGTTCTTGTTGCACTTATTGTCGGTATTTTAAGCACAGGCTCTGTACTTATTATTTTAAATTTCTGCGATACAGGCGACTTCGGCGTATATCTTATAGCAGGTATCAGCTCACTGCTTATGAGCTTAAGAGCAATTCTCTTTATTCCTATATATTCGGCACATTTGCTTAAGCAAAAGAAAACAACTTTCTATCCGCTGATTGTCAGAGGCTGGATTGCATTCTTTGTACTTATGGTTATTTTCTGCTTTGTGCAGTATTTATTCCCAATCCACTCATGGCTCACACTTATAGTTATTTGCGGAATATGCGCTGTTGTAGGATACATTATAATCTTACCTATAATGTTCAACAGAAGCGAAATGAAAAATCTTATTTCAAAAGTTACAAAGAAATTTATTAAACACTAAGGTGACAAATATGAATTTCAAAAACAAAAATTCTCTTTTAAAACTTACAAGCCTGTCCCTGTCAATATTAACCGCTTTTTCGGCAACCGCACTTGTCGGCTGTTCTCAAACGGACGCAAAAGCAGCTTTGCAAAAAGCAAAAGACTTATACGAAAAAGGAAATATCGAAGAGGCGGAGTATCAGCTTGTTCTGTATCTTCAGGACTTTCCGTCCGATATAGAGGCTAATATATTACTTGGCGACTGGTATTCGACAGACGGTAACGATAAGTCTTTGGTATATTACAGAAAAGCCGCAAAATATACCGAATACGATGAAAATTCTTTGAATTACAACACCACATCAACGCTGCTTTCAGCGAATGTTCAGAGTTTTACCGTTAAACCTGCCGCAAAATATACCAAATCAATGACGGTTTCGTTCAGCAGCAATCTGTTTCAGGTTGACAAAGACAGCGAGAACGGCAAAATTTATAAAACCGACGAACAGCTTGATGAAAGCGACTGCAAAACCACAAAATGGTTTTCGGTAAATAATTCACAAAAAAACATATCTGTCTACGGCAAAATCAACTGTGCTTTGTGGCAGTTTAAGAACAAGGACGGCGAAAACACATATTATGAGGACGACGCCGATTTTAACTCTTATTCTTCTATCAGATACACAAACAAAGCGTATTCAACCGCAGAAATACCGGAAGATGCCGTAAGCGCAAGACTGACCTACTATGACCCGTCAAAGGAAGATACAATTAATGTTGATGAGGGAGTATATATTGAATACGGCAGTTTTATACAAGGCTATTCAAATTCATCTACCCAGACATTCACAATCCCGGACCTTTCAAACGATGACTATGTAGAGTACAAAGACGGCAAGTGGACGCTTTACTCAAACGGCACGCAAACCGCACTTGAATTTGATAAGATTTCGGACAATTCGTTTTATATGTCGGTTGCGGGAGATTTGATCGGAGAACTTGACTACACAACTTCAGAAGCCGCTGAAAACAAAGTTGATAAATCAAAAAAATACGGCATATCGTATAAAGCAGATTCCACAAGATTTGCCTGCAAAAGAACCGATGACGCCGTAAATATGAATTTCAATTACAAAATTGATGACGAATGGGCAAATACGGGCGCCAATGATTTTGACAATGCTTATCCGTGGTGCGAAATGAAACGCTGTAATGTTTCTGTAAAAGACAACAAAAAGACTGTTACTTATGAGGGCGACAGCAATTACAAAGAAGACGGCTCCAACGGAAATGTTATGGTAGAAATACCGAAATTCTACACAAAGAGAACCGTAAAAGACGGATATGAAAATATCAGTATTTCGGGTGAAAAATATGACGGCTATCAGGTTGACCCTGCGTTTATCGGTTCGGACGGCAAAGAAGCAGATCATATTTATGTAGGCGCATACTTTGGAAGTATAAATGAAGGCGACAAAATTTTAAGCGTATCGCAAACTTATCCCGAAGTAAAAATGCTTTACAAAAACACACTAAGCGCTGCGGAAAAGAACGGGAAAGGCTATTCCGAGCTTGATTATGTAACCTATTCGGCACTGCAAAAACTTTTTATGATAGAAACAGGCAACATAAATTCATCTTCTGTTTTCAGCGGTGTTACAGCCGATTATTATTTCTATGAAGATGAAAACAAAAGTGCTTTTGCAATTGTTGACGCCGAAAAATCAAATACAATTATATTAGGTGCAAACACATTTACATCAAGACTTGCCGAGGGCGACAGTATCTCAATTTTCTCCGATTGGGAGGAATACAAAAACACCTCAGAATATCAGAGAGAAATCGAATCTATCACCCGTGACAGCAGTAAAAATATTATAGTAACGTTTTCAGGTGACCCTGTTGATATAAAAACAGGCAAAACCGCTATTTCCAATATTCCGATTAAAAACGGAAAAACCGATGGCATTGATTACTGTACGGGCATAACTGACCGAGGGAACGGAAAATCTCCTTTTAAATACAGAGGAATAGAAAATCTCTACGGCAGTGTTATGACTATTTTAAGTAACGCTAACTTTACCAAACAGGAATTTAATTATTCAACTGCGGATGGTTCAACTTATACCCTTAATGCAGACATACCGTTTCAAAAAGAGGGATTTAGCGACATCGACAACATCAACCGCAAATATGCCATTAAATCAATGGCATATGATTCGGATAATCCGTTGGTAATGCTGCCGTCCAAACTCGGAAACGGTGCTTCGGCGCTGACTTCTTACGGTGACTATTGGCTACAGTATTCCTCATCAAAATCTGCAACAACAAGATACATTGCGATAGGCGGTGCAAACGATAACTTCCAGCTTGCAGGATTATTCCATATGAGAGCTATGATTGATGCCGACTCTAACGATACCAAAGAGTTAAACTACATCGGTTCAAGAATAATGTACAGATAAATTAATTCTGTTAAATAAAAGCCCCCGAAATCTACTATGCGGATTTCGGGGGCTTTTTTATGATTTCTATTAAATGCCGGGATAAATTATTATTTAGCGGAATAAATTGGAAAAGCAATTATAAAAGTTTGGTCAACCTTTTCAAAGGTTGTGGGTGTGGGCAACGCCCACAAATACTTTCCGTTTATTGCAATCTGACGATAGCCAAACAGCAAGCTGTTTGGCGACTTAACACAACGGCGAATGCCTTTAAATGCGAAAGCAAAAAGAAAAGACATTCACTATATAATGAAAAAAGTTAATTATTTCTTTTATAAAAGGCTGTCGCCTGTTTTTCAAACTATGTGCAAGCACGCAAACAGCGTGGCTGTTTGCGCCTAATAAATTGTTATATCGGAAGATTTTATGGGCGCTGCCCAAACCCGCAATTTTTGAAAAAATTGAGTAAACTTTTTTGTTTTTGGACGGATAATTTAGCGTTAGCTAAATTTCAATCCCCGAGCGACACTCCGCTAAACCATAATCTAATAAAATTATCCGATTACTTATTTGTAAGTATCATCTGCAAAGCTGTAACATCTCTTGAATCAATTGTGCCTTCATCTGTTATATCCGCATAGCCAAGGTCGCTGTCAGGAATAATCGGTGCACCGCTCTCATCGGTAAAGCCTGCAATATATCTCTGCAAATGAGTTACATCGTTTACATCTACTTTGCCGTCATTGTTGATGTCGCCGAATTCTCTCTCATCAAAAATCAACGAATAATTAATGCCGTTTGTTTTTGCGTATTCGTGAGCATATGAATTTTCGTAACATTTGATTGTTACATTATCGCAAAATTCAAACACATCATTGCCGATTGATTCAACGCTTTTCGGAATGTTAATTGATTTAAGATTTTCGCAGTTCATAAATACTGCAGAACCAATCTGTTGAATATTTCCGTTAACGGTTACTTTCTGAAGTGAAGTGCAGTTTAAAAAAGCACTGTCGTCAATACCGAATTCCACGCTTTCCGGAATAACGATATTCTTAAGGCTTATACAATGTGCAAAAGCCGACTCACCGATATTTACAACATCGGGTAAAGTGATACTTTCAAGACTTTCGCAGCCGTAAAATGTTTCTTCACAAATTGTATATAAACTCTTCGGCAGTTTTACCTCTCTAAGATTTATACATTCCTCAAAAGCCATACTGCCTATATTCTCTACACTGTCGGCTATATCAATGCTTGTCAGTTCCTCGTCACCGTAGAAAAGACCGTCAGCCACAACAACCGTACCGTCTTTTATAGTTTCGTTTGCCTTAAAGTCGCCCTTATATGCACAAGCTGATTTGCCGTGATATACAATACCGTCGGGCTGGCTGTTGTACCAAGCTGTTTCTACAAATGCAGACGGCGCTGTCCATACCGCAGTTTCATTATAATTTATGTCTGTAAGACTTGAACAATCATAAAACGCCATAGCCTGCACAGAACAACGATTAGGGATAGTAATTTCCTTTAAATTCGAACAGCTTTCAAAAGCCGACACACCGATACTTGTAAGGCTGTCTGGCAAATTGATTTTTTTAACATATTCGTTATAAGAAAGGAAATCGTCATTAATTGCGTATGTATCATCTTTAAATGTCAATGTGCTGTCTGTAAAATCACCGATTATCTTGTATGCAAAGTCGCCTGCATAAAGCACACCGTCAGGAGCACTCTGCTCCCAAAGAGTGTATTCAAAGGCAGTTTGCGGAATTGAGTATATAGAGTCGGGGAATTTTATATTAATAAGGCTTTGACATACGGAAAACGCATTTTCGCCTATAAGCGAGCAGTTCGTAAGGTCAATATCATCGAGATTTGCGCAATACACAAAGGCGCCTGCGCCAATCTGACTTACATTTTCAAGATTTATACTGTAAAGTGAGTCGCACTCATAAAAAGCACAATCGCCGATTGTTTCTGTATTTTCGGAAAGCGTTACTGAATTTAGGTTTGAACAGCCTTCAAATGCGCTTTCACCGACATAAGTAACCGACTCCGAGAGTTTTATATCTGTAAGCTGAGTACAGCCGCTGAATGTGTAATCATCAATTTCCTCTAATTTGGCAGGAATATTTACCGTTGTTAATTTTGAACAGCCGTAAAATGCAGAAGGTCCGATTTTGGTTACGCCGTCGGGCAGAGTAACCTTTTTGAGGTCAACAGAATCCTCAAAAGCACTTGAGCCGATGCTCTCGACTGACTCCGGCACAACAACACTGTTTAATTTTGCTTTTTTAGATAAAGCATAGTCGCCAATGCGTACGATTTTGCGGCCGTCTATCGTCTGCGGAATTACAAGTGCGTTTGCCGAGCCTGTGTAATCCACAATGGTAGCGACATTGTCCTCTACGGTATAAACAAAGTCACCGCTTGTTATTTTTGTGACAGTGCCAATGCTTTCTTGAGCGCCTGCTGTCAGCGATACTGCGCCGAGTGAGCCTAAGGTAAGAATTGCCGACATAAAGACGGACATTACTTTTAATGATTTTTTCATAACCCGCCCACCTTTATTGATTTATATATTTCCACAGCTTGTCTGCCGAGGTTTTCTGATTGCCGATAAAGTCAAGGTCTGTACCTTGCAACTTATTCATACTGTCGCCGAATACAAGTCCCGTGCCAAAATCGCCGTTGTCGTTTCTTCCGCTGTACAGCACTATATAGTTACCGTTTGTATAAATAAAAGCCGAACGGTACAGTCCGCCGCCGTCCCAATTTGACGGATCGGACGACGGTTTGAGCACAACCTGCGCTTCGCTCCAATCAAAGCCGTTTGACGATGTTGAGTGGTAAAGGCTCATATGCCTGCGGTCTGATTTATCTTGGGTCGAGCAAGCAAGGAGTTCGTATTTTCCGTTAATTTTTTCAACATCAATATGCCATGTATATGTCGTTGTCGGGTAAGTTAATGCAGTCACCGCACTGTCCGACCAAACACCGCCCTTATACTCCTTGTACCAAACCTTGTAGCCGTTTACATACCACAGCTTGTAAGTCCCGTTTTCGTAAACGATTGCAGGACTTACCATATCGTATTTTTTGCGGTTATCGGTTTCATACACAGGTGTACGGCCGCTCCATTTATTGCCGTCATATGAGTAACGCATATAAAGAGCCATATAGTTTTTTTCGTAATCTGTATATCGCCAAAAAAGTTCCAAACGGTTTTTGTCGGGATTATACACAAGCTCGGAGTCGGAATTAAACCTTACCCCTGCCTTGTAATCATCTCGAATACCCTCGCAAAATTTGATTTCCGAATAATTTATAAGGTCGTTTGAACCGACAATTGTCGGATTTTCGTACTTATCGTTTCCGTTCGGATACGGTGTGTATGACAGCCAATAGCGGTATCCGTTCCATTTTTCGCCTGTATCCACAACCTTTGGATGGTAAGCATTGTTCGGATATTTACTGTCAGCGCCTATATACACGCTCTTTAAATTAAGTTTGCTCTTTGAATTTGACTGCAAATTAAAGTCAGGCTTTATATAAAAACTGCCGTTAATTATATTTTGGGCATAGGTAACATCGTTTATGTTTATAGAGCCCGAACCGTCAAAGTCTGCTTTGCCGTCAATATTATCGCCGTTTGCAATGGCGTTTTGCAGATAGGTGACATCTCGCACATCAAGAATTCCGTCACTGTTTAAATCGTATTTATTTATGTCATACGCAGACGCACTGATTGCAACAGACGAAACTGCAACAACCGCAAGCAATGCCGATACTGCTTTTTTTAACATCTTATTGTTCATTTGTTAAATACTCCTTTGTAAAATTTTGCACTAATATTTTCTCATATATTTACCATTATGTCAATATTAAACAAAATTGTTTGTGGGTGTTTTTATCAAATTTTGTAATTCATATTATAAAAATGTGGCTAAAAATAACCTTTTAATCTGTTTTTCCGTAAAATACTAATTTGTTTTATTTTGTTTTGTATGATACACTTTTTTTATTATCACTTTTAAAGAGCTTTTATGTTTAAAGAAACAGACTATTATGACCGGAAAATGAATATATGGGACTGCGACAAAAAGATTGACCTTGAAAAACCTGCGCCACAGAATCTCAGATACACAAACACGATTGATACCATTATCGAATTTTATAAACCCGTGCGAAGCCTATTATTTTTATCGGAATTTTAACATCAAACTTTTTGTCTTTATATTTTTGTCTTTATAAATTAATATTCATTTATCACCTCTTTGCAACAAACATCTTATAATTATAAAAATATTGACTTTTTTGCTGTTATTATGTAAAATAAAAGGTAACGTATATTTAAAGAATTTAAATCTGATGGCATTTTGATATAATAGATTTGTAAGCCATATAAAGAGGATTGGAGAGAGGTTAAATGCAGCTTTCAGGTGCAGAAATTATTTGTGAGTGTTTGTTAGAGCAAGGAGTTGATACCGTATTCGGTTATCCGGGCGGTGCGGCTCTTAATACATATGACGCTCTTTATAAGTACAGCGACAAAATCAACCATATTCTTACCGCTCACGAGCAGGGTGCGTCACACGCTGCCGACGGTTACGCAAGAGCTACAGGCAAAACAGGTGTTGTAATTACAACTTCAGGTCCGGGTGCCACTAATATTGTTACAGGTATTGCTACCGCAAATATCGACAGTATACCTGTTGTTGCAATCACAGGTAATGTTACTACCGACCAGCTTGGCAGGGACAGTTTTCAGGAAGTTGATATTGTAAACATTGTAAAGCCAATCACAAAAGCAAGTTTCCTTGTAGAAAAAGTCGAAGACCTTGCTCCTACTCTCCGTAAGGCTTTTGAAATTGCTCAATCAGGCAGAAAAGGTCCTGTTTTGGTTGATGTACCAAAGGATGTTACCGCAAACAAAACCGAATTTGAGGTTGTAAAGCCTAAAGAAGTTGAAAGAGTAAGCATTAAAAATCCCGAAAAAATCAAAAAAGTTCAGGATATGATAAGAAATGCCAAACAGCCTATTATATATGCAGGCGGCGGTATTATCAGCGCAAACGCAACGGAAATTTTCAAAAAATTTGCAGAGCTTACAGATATTCCCGTTTGCTGTTCGCTTATGGGACTTGGCTGTATTCCTGCCGACCACCCGCTTTGTATGGGTAATATAGGTATGCACGGAGGCTATGAAACAGGTATGGCTACCGACAAGTGCGACCTTATTATTGCGTGCGGTGCAAGATTTTCTGACCGTGTTGCTGGCGACAGAGATAAATTCGGCGCACAGGCTGAAATTGTACAGCTTGAAATTGACGAAAAAGAAATCAATAAAAATGTTAAGGTAAGCGAGTATGTGCTCGGTGACCTTGAATATATACTTGAGGCACTCTGCGACGGTATGGAACAGCAGAATCACGCAGAATGGCTTGAAACTCTCGGCGAATGGAAACATTATCTTGATAATAAAATTCCTGCCGACGACAAGTATCCGCAGCCGAAAGAAATTCTCGGCGCACTCAATGAAATAAAGAGTGACGATGACATTGTTGCTACCGATGTAGGACAGCATCAGATGTGGGTTGCGCAGTTCAATAAAGCACAGACACCACGCACACTCCTTACTTCGGGCGGACTTGGCACAATGGGCTTTGGTATGGGCGCAGCAATCGGCGCACAAACAGCTCATCCCGACAAGCGAGTTGTACTTGTTACGGGCGACGGAAGTTTTCATATGAACTTAAACGAGCTTGTTACTATGAAATCATATGACTTGCCTGTTGTAATCCTTGTTATGAACAACACAGTTCTCGGTATGGTTCGTCAGTGGCAGAAGTTGTTTTACGGCAACCGTTTCTCACAGACCGACCCGCACCGTGCAACCGACTTTGTCGCACTTGCCAATGCATTTGGTATTGACGGTATGAGAATTAACACAAAAGAAGATATTAAGCCTGTACTTGAAAAGGCATTTGCTCTTAATAAGCCTGTACTCGTTGATTGCAGAATCAGTCCGGACCAGAATGTACTTCCTATGATTCCTCCGGGAAAAACTGTAAATGAGATAATCACAGAGATGTAATTTTTACTCCCGACTTTAACGAAAGTTACAGTCGGGAGTTGTGCTATAAGGAGTAATAATAAAAGGTTGACCAAACTTTTATAATTATCCGATAAAACACTCTGCCAAACTATAAATAAACTGACAATTTACAACGGGGTTGTATTTATGAAAACCGCTTACCACGAATTTTACAAAGATTTTAAATGTATAGCCGACAAATGTCCCGACAGCTGCTGCAAAGAATGGGATGTTGTGGTTGACGATGACAGCTATATAAAATATAAAAACGCAGACGGGGCATTCGGAGAAAAGCTAAGAAGTGTAATGACAATTGACGCTGACGGCGACAGAATTTTTACTCTTAACAACAACCGTTGCCCGTTCTGGAATAAAGATATGCTCTGCGATATTTATATAAATATGGGCGAAAACGCACTTTGCGAAACCTGCAAAAGATTTCCGAGGATAACGCTCGATTATTCGCAATTTCAGGAAAAAATACTCTCGCTTGCCTGTCCCGAAGCACTAAGATTAATGCTGAAAAACGGTGCAATGGATAAAATCATTACCGCAGACAACAGAGAAGATGCCGAGCCGTGCGATTATGATTTTTCGGTAATGCAATTGTTATTGGGTGCAAGGCAAAAAATATTTGCGGTACTGAAAAATACGGATAACGATATATTCGATTGCCTGAACGGCATATATCAAATTTGCTTAAAGGTTCAGTCCGAATTTGACGGAATCTGTTACAAATCCGCTGTGATTACAGAGGATAGTTTTATAAAAGAGTACGGTCAAACTGTAAATTTGCTGTTACAGCTTGACATAATGACCGCCGAATGGAAACATCTTCTTACGGGCGCAAGCAAATATAAGCCGAATAAAGACGATATTCTGAAATTCAGAGAATACATACGCAATTACGAATACGAGTATAAAAACCTGATTTATTACTATATTTTCAGATATTTTTTAAACTCAATAGACAGCTATGATGTTACGGAATGTTTTGATTTAACGGCACTTGCGGTTAAATCGGCATATATTTTGCAGATGTATAAATTTGCCGAAAAGGGCAGCTTAACTGCTGATGACAGACACAGAATAATCGGCTTGTACTCAAAAGAAGTTGAACATTCGTATGAGAATATTGAGTTTTTGCGAGATATTAAGTAAGGCTGTGTAATTTTCAACTGTCAGCGTGCATTGCCCACACACATAACTTTTATGCATCAACCAAAAAAAGCGGTTAAAAATATTGAAAAGTACCGCCATTATTGATATAATAAAGAATAAAGCTAATTTTTATAGAGAGAGGGTAAAACTATGCCTGAGCTTACAGTTCGTACAAGATATGCTCCAAGTCCTACAGGATTTATGCATGTCGGCAACCTGCGTACCGCTCTTTACGAGTACCTTGTTGCAAAATCCCAAAATGGCAAATTTATTTTGAGAATCGAAGATACCGACCGTGAAAGACTTGTTGACGGTGCGGTTGATGTTATTTATAATACTTTAAAACTTGCAGGACTTCAACACGACGAAGGTCCTGACCTCGGCGGCGACTTTGGCCCTTATGTTCAGTCAGAGAGAAAGGATATGTATCTTCCTTACGCCGAACAGCTTATAAAAGAGGGCAAGGCTTACCGTTGCTTCTGCTCAAAAGAGCGCCTTGAAAAAATCCAGAACGAAACAGTCGGCGGCGGCTATGACAGACATTGCCGTGACCTTCCGCAGGAAGAAATCGACAGACTCCTTGCCGAGGGCGTTCCTTATGTAATTCGTCAAAAAATGCCGATTGAGGGCAGTACAACCTTTACTGACGCAGTATTCGGTGAAATCACCGTTGAAAATACAGAGTTGCAGGATCAAATTCTTATTAAAACAGACGGCTACCCGACATACAACTTTGCAAATGTAATTGACGACCACACAATGGGCATTACTCATGTTGTCCGTGGCTGTGAGTACCTTAGCTCAACACCTAAGTACAACCTCCTTTACGAGGCATTCGGTTGGGAAATTCCTACTTATATTCACCTCCCGCTCATTATGGGTAAGGACGCTGACGGCAATGTATCCAAACTTTCAAAGCGTCACGGTGCAACAGGCTTTTATGATTTGATTGACGAGGGTTACTTACCGGAAGCTATCATTAACTATATTGCACTTCTCGGTTGGTGCCCGAAAGACAATCAGGAAATTTTCACTCTTAAGGAGCTTGAAAAGGCATTTGACATAAGCGGCATCAGCAAGTCACCCGCTGTATTTGACTACGATAAACTCTCTTGGTTTAACGGCGAATACATCAAGGCTATGACCCCTGAAAAATTCACCGAGGTTGCAATGCCTTACTATAAAAAGGTATTTGGCGACAAACAGATGCCATACGAAAAGTTTGCGGCAATACTCCAAAAGCGTACAACACAGCTTACACAGATTCCTGAAATGCTCGATTTCTTTGCAGAATTGCCGAGTTACACAAAGGAACTTTTCGTAAATAAAAAGAGCAAGACAAATCTTGAAAATTCACCCGTAGTTTTGAAAGAGGCTTATGACAGATTAAAGGCTATGCCTGAATGGAACGAAACTTCAATTCACGATTGCCTTATTAATATGGCTGTCGAAAAAGAGCTTAAAAACGGCACGGTAATGTGGCCTGTAAGAATTGCGGCCGCAGGCAAAACCGTTACACCGGGCGGTGCTGTTGAAATTCTTGACATTCTCGGCAGAGATGAGTCACTTGCAAGACTTGAAAAAGGTATGGCAATACTTGCAGAATAAAACGACTTTTGCTTCAGATTAATTAAAAATCTTGCAAAATTGAGTAATACAGAGGGATATTATATGGCAGAAGATATTAAGAATACCGAAGCTACCGAAGTTCCGAACGGTAACTTTATTCATACATTTATTGAAGAGGATATTGCCGAGGGCGGCAGATTTGAGGGCAAAAAGGTACACACCCGTTTTCCCCCCGAGCCAAACGGCTACCTCCACATAGGTCACGCAAAGGCTATTTGCATTGACTTTGGCACAGCCGAGAAATTCGGCGGCATCTGCAATCTTCGTATGGACGACACAAACCCTACAAAGGAAGATGTAGAGTATGTAGACGCTATCAAAGAGGACATCAAGTGGCTCGGCTTTGACTGGGAAGACCGTTTCTACTTTGCATCGGAATACTTTGACCAAATGTACGATTACGCTGTCGAACTTATTAAAAAGGGACTTGCATATGTATGCGAACTCACACCCGAACAGATGAGAGAAAACAGAGGCGATACACAAACACCGGCAAAGAGCCCGTATCGTGACAGACCGATTGAAGAAAGCCTTGACCTTTTTGCAAGAATGAAAGCAGGCGAATTTGAGGACGGCAAAATGACGCTCCGTGCAAAAATCGACCTTGCGTCAGGCAACTTTAATATGCGTGACCCTGTTATTTACAGAATTAACCGTCTTACTCACCACCGCACAGGCGACAAGTGGTGCATCTACCCTATGTACGATTTTGCTCACCCGATTGAAGATGCTATCGAGGGTATCACTCACAGCCTTTGCTCACTTGAGTTTGAAGCTCACCGTCCACTTTACGATTGGGTTATCAATAATATTTCCGTTCCTAACAAGCCTCGTCAGATTGAGTTTGCCCGTCTTGGCATTAACAACACAGTTATGTCAAAGCGTAAACTCCGTGAAATTGTTGAAAAGAATTATGTAAGCGGTTGGGATGACCCAAGAATGCCTACGCTCTGCGGACTTAGAAGAAGAGGTTATACCCCTAAGTCTATCCGTTCGTTTACGGAGCAGATCGGCGTATCAAAGGTAAATTCTATCGTTGAGTACGGTTTTCTTGAGCATTGCCTGCGTGACGATTTAAATGAGAACGCAAAGCGTGCAATGTGCGTACTCCACCCTATAAAGCTCGTTATCACAAACTATCCGGAGGGTAAGGTTGAGGAGTTTGAAGTTGAAAACAACCCGAACCGACCGGAGGACGGTACAAGAACGGTTACTTTCTCAAGAGAATGTTTTATTGAGGCAGACGACTTTATGGAAGAGCCAATCAAAAAGTATCAGCGCCTTTACCCCGGCAACGAGGTAAGACTTAAATCGACATACATTGTTAAGTGCACAGGCTGTAAAAAGGACGAGGACGGCAATGTTGTTGAGGTTTATGCCGAGTATGACCCCGAAACCAGAGGCGGCAACACACCTGACGGCAGAAAAGTAAGAGGTACAATCCATTGGGTTGACGCAAACAACTGCGCAGATGCAGAGGTAAGACTTTACGACAACCTCTTTACAGTACCCGATCCCGATACAGGCGACAGAAACTTCCTTGACTACCTTAATCCGAAGTCACTTGAAGTTCTTACAGGCTGTAAGGCAGAGAAAAACCTTGAAACCGCTGTTGCTCCGCAGAGCTTCCAGTTTATGAGAATAGGCTACTTCTGCGTAGACAATAAGGATTCTTCACCCGAACACCTTGTATTTAACCGCAGTGTGTCACTTAAAGACGGATTTAAAAAGTAATTTTTAATAAGATTATATGATAAAACACCCGATCACACTTTTACCGTAATCGGGTGTTTTGATTTGATGAAGTTTAGCTAACGCTAAATTATCCTTCCAAAAACAAAAAAGTTTACTCAATTTTTTCAAAAATTGCGGGTTTGGGCAGCGCCCATAAAATCTTCCGATACAACAATTTATCAGGCGCAAACAGCCACGCTGTTTGCGTGCTAAAACTAAGTTTGTTAAAACAGGCGACAGCCATTATAAACAGAAATGCTAAAAACATAGTCAACGCATTGCGTTGACTATGAAAATGATGTTTATTTCCTTTTGTTGCTCTCGCAAAGGCTTTCGCCGTTGTGTTCAAGCCGCCAAACAGCGAGCTGTTTGGCTATCGTCAGACTGCATAAACGGAAAGTATTTGTGGGCTTTGCCCACACCCACGACCTTTGAAAAGGTCGACCAAACTTTTATAATTGATTGGCAAATCAATTTGCTAAACCATAATTTGTTAATATTACCCCCAACATTAGAATATAAATGCACAAAAATGCCCGACTACGGAAAATCCGTAATCGGGCAACAATTTTAATTTAAAACAAATCAGCTGATTTTTGAGCCGGGTTCCATATCGTCTACAAAGATTACCTTTATTTCTTCTCCGCAAGTTGCGGCAAGAATCATTCCGCAGCTTTCAACACCGCAGAGCTTTGCAGGCTTGAGGTTTGATACAAGAATAATCTTTCTTCCGATAAGGTCATCAGGTGTATAGAATTTTGCGATACCCGAAGCAACGGTTCTCTCTTTTACACCGTCAAAAATTGTGAGTTTCAAAAGCTTTTTAGCCTTTTTAATCGGCTCGCAAGCCTTAATTTCGGCAACTCTGAGGTCAACCTTGCAGAAATCGTCAATACCGATTTGAGCAACGCCCTCAATTTCTTCTTTGAGTTTCTCTGTCTTTTCGTCAACCTTTTCGTTATTCTTGATAATTGCGTTGAGTTCTTCGATTTCTTTCTCAACATCAATTCTCGGGAAAAGAGCCTCACCTTTCTTGACTGTCACATCAAGCGGAAGAACACCGAATTTATCGGCATTTTCGTAAGTAGCGCACTTCTCGCAAGCGCCAATCTGCTCAAGTGCCTTTGGCATTGTAGTCGGCATAAATGCAGAGAGAAGTGTGGCTGTGATTCTGATAGTTTCAAGCAAATTGTAAAGAACAGTTGCAAGTCTTGCTTTCTTTGTTTCGTCCTTTGCAATCACCCACGGTGCTGTTTCGTCAATGTACTTGTTAGCACGGGAAACTACCTTGAAAATCTCGGCGAGCGCATTGTTAAGCTGGGTTTTATCAATAAAGTCATCAACGCTCGACTTAAGTGCGGTAGCGGTTGCGATGAGGTCATCGTCAAATTCTCCGCCTTCACGCTCTGTAGGAAGTGTGCCGCCAAAATATTTTTCAACCATTGCAACGGTTCTTGACACAAGGTTGCCAAAGCCGTTTGCAAGGTCGGAGTTAATACGGTTTATCATAATTTCGTTAGAGAACGAGCTGTCTGCGCCGAGTGCCATTTCACGAAGAATGTGATAACGGATAGCGTCTGCGCCGTATCTCTTGCCAAGTACAAACGGGTCTACAACATTGCCGAGTGATTTACTCATCTTCTGACCGTTAAAAGTAATCCAACCGTGAACCGCAAGGTGCTTTGGAAGCGGCAAATCGAGAGCCATAAGCATTGCAGGCCAAATGATAGCGTGGAAACGCATAATATCCTTTGCAACCATATGCACATCGGCAGGCCAGAATTTATCAAAATCATTATAAGCATCGTTATAAAAACCAAGCGCAGAAATATAGTTTGAAAGTGCGTCAATCCACACATATATAACATGCTTATCGTCAAAAGTTACAGGAATACCCCACTTAAAAGAAGTTCTCGACACACAAAGGTCCTCAAGACCCGGCTTGATAAAGTTGTTTACAAGCTCTGTCGCACGGGTTTTCGGCTGTAAATAGTCGGTTTCCGTAAGTAATTTTTCAATTCTGTCGGCAAAAGGTGCCATTTTGAAGAAATAAGCCTCTTCCTTAGCCTCTGTAACCTCTCTGCCGCAATCCGGACATTTGCCGTCAACAAGCTGGCTTTCTGTCCAAAAGCTCTCACAAGGAGTGCAGTATTTACCCGAATACTCGCCCTTATAAATGTATCCCTTATCGTAAAGTTCTTTAAAAATCTTCTGAACAGTCTTGATGTGGTAATCATCGGTGGTTCTTATATATCTGTCATAGTCAACATTCATAAAGTTCCAAAGGCTCTTGAAGGTTTTAACTACTTCGTCAACATATTCCTTGGGAGTCACACCCTTTTCGGCAGCTTTCTGCTCAATTTTAAGACCATGCTCGTCAGTACCCGTAAGAAACATTACATCATAGCCCTGCATTCGTCTGTAACGAGCGATGGAGTCGCAAGCAACAGTTGTATAGCAATGTCCGATATGCGGATTGCCTGACGGATAGTAAATCGGTGTCGTGATGTAATACGGTTTTTTCTGACACATAAAAAATTCCTCCCTTTTCAGCAAATGAGCTGTATTTTTATTATACCAATATCATACAAAAAATGCAATAATCAAAGTAAAACTAAACAACAAAAAGCCCGAATAATATTGCCGATATTACAAAACATTTACGGCTTGCAAATATATTTTTGATTTTTTAAAAATATATTATAAAAAGGCTTGACAAATCTGATAACAAGGTGTATTATAATATAGCTGTAAAGATACAGGCAATAAATATCGCGGGATAGAGCAGCTCGGTAGCTCGTCGGGCTCATAACCCGAAGGTCGTCGGTTCAAATCCGGCTCCCGCAACCACTTAAAAAACGGCTTAACCGCTAAGGTTTTGCCGTTTTTCTTTTTGTGATTTTATTTTTTTGTTATTCCAACTTTAACAAAAATAAATTTACCTTTTGTCACTTCTCAAATAATTTATAAAAATATAGACTTTTGTGTGTACTTTTGGTATAATAAAAATAATTATAGGCTTATACAAATTTAACAACATAAAGGCGAATTATTATGAAAACTATAGATTTAATAGTACCGTGTTACAACGAAGAAGAGGGACTTGAGCATTTTGTGCTTGAAACCAATAAGGTTATTGACTCAATGCCCGAATATTCATTTCGATATATCCTTGTCAATGACGGCAGTAAAGATAAAACTTACCTTGTTATGAAAAAGCTCGCAAAGCAGTTTTCCAATGTAAAGTATATTTCATTTTCAAGGAATTTCGGTAAAGAGGCGGCTATGTACGCAGGACTTCAACATTCCACCGCCGATTATGTGGTGGTTATGGACGCCGATTTGCAGCATCCGCCGACACTTTTCCCACAAATGGCAGACGCTCTCGAAAACGAGGGCTACGATGTCTGCGCCACAAAGCGTGACGAACGAGAGGGCGAAAGCAAATTCAGAGGAATTTTCTCAAAAATGTTCTTTGCTCTTTCAAATAAACTCACTGATACCAAAATGCCTTACGGCGCTATGGATTTCAGAATGATGAAAAGACAGGTCGTCGATTCTATTCTTGAACTCGCCGAAGTTCAGAGATTTTCAAAGGGAATATTCTCTTGGGTAGGTTTCAACACAAAATGGATTTCATTTAAAACCGTTGACCGTCAGCTTGGACAGACAACATGGAAATTCTCAAGTCTTTTTCGTTATGCGATTGACGGAATTACCTGTTTTTCGGTTGCTCCCCTCCGTTTTACGGCAGTAATGGGTGCGATAATCTTTGTTATTTCGCTTATCTATATAATGATAACCCTTGTTCAGACGTTGTTTTTCGGAATTACCACACCGGGTTATGTAACTACCTTGTGTGCGGTTCTGTTTTTGGGCGGAATTACCGAAATGTCTATCGGTATTCTTGGCGAATACATAGGCAGAATTTATATGGAAACCAAGGACAGACCGATTTACATAACAAAATTCTCTAATTTTGAGGACGAAAACAACGAGGAAAAGGAATAATTATGGGCGATTTTATAAAAAAGTTTTTTGATATAAAGTTTTGGAAGTTTATTCTGGTCGGCGTAATTAATACCCTCGTTGGCAACGGCTTGCAGTTTGTGCTCTTTGCGCTTTTTGCGTGGGACAGATACGAATGGGGTGTGTGGCTCGCCTCGGCTCTCGGATACTTAATCGGCAGTATTGTAAGCTATTTTCTTAACAAATACTTTACATTTAAAAATACAGAAAAGGGTTGGAAACCGATTTTACGCTTTGCGCTGAACATTGCCGTTTGCTACGCACTATCGTATTGCATAGCGATTCCGCTAATCAAATGGATTTGTACGGCGAATAATTTTACAATGTTCTCATTTACGGTTGAACAGTTTGCAGGCTATACCTCAATGATACTCGGCTCTTGCCTGTTTGTAGCGTTCAACTACATAGGACAAAGATTCTTTGCCTTTAAAGAAAAGAAATGATAAAACAAGAATACTCCCGACATTAACATAGGTTATATCGGGAGTATTGCGATTTTTAAACGGTTATTTTTTAATTGAGAGAAATTAGAGATTACCTGAATTTTTAACTGATTATAAAAGCTTGGTCAACCTTTTATAATTGTTTGGCAAAATACTACCCTAATCATTAAAACAAAGATGTGATATGCTTTATAGGTAAAAAACTGAAAATCTATTAATAACTATCGGATAATAAAAAGTTTTGTCAAACTTAGTCTTAGCACGCAAACAGTCAAGCTGTTTACACCCGACAGATTGCTATGACGGAAAATTTTATCCCCTGTTTTTGTCGATTTTTGACAAGTACATTGGTACTACTGACAATTTAACTCCTGCAATATTGTATCAAACGCAAAACCCCCTCTCCGCTCGGAGAGGGGGTTAGATTTACTGTGCTAAATATTCTGTATAAAAGTTAATTTCTGTAATATTTTCGATGTCAGCCTTATTCAGTCTGTAAATATTATTGCGACAACACTTTTCGCCATACTCCATAAAAGTTTCGACCTCATAATCATATACTATCAGCTTGTTTCCGTCAAGCGCAAAGGCGTTTATTCCTGTATAATCATACCAATCCCTGGCTGTGAGCATTACAAAAAGAGCGTTATCCTTGAAAAACTCGTCGTCAAATTCCGGCGACTCCGCTTTAAACAAATCGACAAACTGTTCCTTTGATGTTATGAGAGAAATTCCTTTAACTGAATTTCTCCTCATTTCATCAACAGTCATAATGTAATTCTCCGGTGTGTCGATTGTTTCATATTCAATAATATCGCCTTTAGAGTTACCGTTATAGTCATAGACATAATAGCGCATAGGAATGTTTTTATATGAGCTGTCTGTTTTTTGATAGCAAGTATATTCCGTACCGGCAACCATTTTCTGCAATTCTGTAATGTCATTTACATTAAAAGCGCCGTCACCGTCAAAGTCGATATGCTCAAGAGCAGTGCCCGAAATTGTACCATTTCCGCCAAGCTGTAACTGTAATGCAGTAATGTCTGATACACTTGCTACACCGTCTGCGTTGTAATCGCCGATTTTTGTATATGTAAACTTTTGATTTTCTGCCGCAAATGCAGGTGTTACTGCCGTTGCTCCCATACAAAGTGCAAGCGCCGTTGATACTAATATTTTAGATTTTTTCATAGTCCTGCCTCCCTTTTTCATTAATTTAATAAAATCATACCATAAAACAACGAATATGTATATAACAGTGGAAAAAAGCAACATAAAATTTTATCCCTTGTTTTTGTAGATTTTTGACAAGTGCATTGGTACTACTGACAATTTTTCAAAATTCATTTTCTTTTTTTAAAATATTATTTACCTTGACTAAATAAAGTGTTACAATATATAAGTTATAGTATATGCAAAAGCATAACTAATCGGTAATGCCCTGTCTTTAAAAGGGCAAACACAATTTTATGGAGGTTTAATTCTTATGCTTATGACAGCTTTACAAACAAAAGCAAAAAAGCTGCCCGAAAAGCCTGCGGTTGAGCAAAAGGGATTTAAGGCATTTTTAAAGAAAAACATTTACATTATAATTGCCTTTTTCCTGCCGTTTGTTCTTATGACCATAGGCTTTGCGATAATGGAGGTTTCTCCGTTTGGCGACAAGCAAATTCTTGTTACTGACCTTTGGCACCAGTATTATCCGTTTTTGGTAGATTTTCAGGATAAGCTTAAGCACGGCGAATCACTGTTCTGGTCTTGGACGCAGGGCGGCGGCGTAAATTACTTTTCGCTTATGTCATACTACCTTGCAGGCCCTATGAATTTCTTGTGCGTATTTATTCCGTCACAGTGGCTTAGGGAATTTCTTATGTTCAGCGTTTGTGCAAAGGTTGCCTTTGCAGGCTGCTTTACAGCGATTTTCCTGCGCTCGGTTTTCAAAAAGAACGATTTTTCTCTCGTTGTGTTCGGTACAACTTTTTCGTTCTGCGCATTCTTTATGGGCTACTATTGGAACACAATATGGCTTGACACGGTCTGCATTACTCCGCTTGTGGCACTCGGAATTGTTAAACTCCTTACAGAGGGCAAATTCAGACTGCTTACAATTACTCTTGCGGTTTCTTTGCTTTCAAACTACTACATAGGTTTGTTTACCTGTATTTTCGTTCTTCTTATTTTCATTGCATACAGCATTGTTAAGTGGGACGGCTTTAAAAGCTTTTTTACAAAACTTGCAAAAACCGCACTTTTCTCATTACTTGCAATCGGTATGACGGCATTCTTCCTGTTGCCTGCGTTCTTTGCCCTGCAAAACACCCACGCAACCTCGAGTACATTCCCGTCTACATACGCAATTAACATAGGCTCTACAAACGACCTTTTGGGTACGCTTGAGGCTATGAAAAAGATTTTCTCAAATCTTCTTACATTCATAACTCCGGCAACAAAAGAGGCTGACTCCCTGCCTAACATTGCCTGCGGTACAGTTTCTTTGGTACTCGGCATCGTATTCCTTACATCTAAGAAAATCACACTTAAGGAAAAAATCGTTGACGGCTGTCTTGTTCTCTTTATGATGTTAAGCTGCGTTATCCGTCAGCTCGACTACATTTGGCACGGCTTCCACTTTACAAATATGATTCCTTACCGTTTCAGCTATCTTATCAGCTTTGTAATTGTGGTTATGGCTTACAGAGCATTTATGCTGATTGATTTTACCACCTGTTGGGATGTAATTTTGGCGGCGCTCTTCTCGGCAGTTATCATTCTGATTGCCATTGATACACAGGAAACATACGCTATCGTGGGTACAGCCGTTATTGCGGCACTCGTATGCATTGTGCTTTTCCTCTATACAAAAAGAATTATTCCAAAGCAGGTGCTTTTGATTATACTTGCGGTCATAGTCGTGGGCGAAAGCGGTGCTACCGCATATATCGGTGTTAAAACCACAACCGTAACGGGCACATTCGATTACCCTCGAGGTGAGGGTAACACAGCCTCTGTAATTGAATATATGGATAACCTCGAAAAAGATACCAAGGAAATGTGGCGTGCCGAAATGACAAGCACACAAACCCTCAATGACGGTTCACTCAACGGCTATAACGGACTTTCAATGTTCAACTCAATGGCTAACGAAGATATGACCGTATTCTTTGAGAACTTCGGTATGATGGGCTGGCAGAGCGGCAACCGTTACACATATGCCGAAAGCTCGCCTGTAACAAACACATTTATGAACCTAAAGTATCTGATTTCAAGAGAGGGTACTTACAAAAACAGTTATGACCTTACAAATACCTACCAGTCGGGCGGCATAACCTTGCTCAAAAACGAACATTACATTCCTATGGGCTTTATGGTTAATTCCGACTTGCTCAAGTGGCAGGTAAACAAAAACGAGGACCAGTTTAACCCGTTTGACCAGCAAAACGATTTCTTTAAACTTGCAACAGGCGTAAACGAAAATGTATATACACAGCTTGAGGTTGTTTCGCAGGGACACACAGACTACTCACAGTTCCCCGTAAATAAACTTTCTTACGGCAACTACAGCTACAACTGTACCGATACAACCACAACACCGCACCTTAAGTGGAACTACACGGCGCCGTACTCGGGATATGTGTATGTTTATGCCGACATTGACGGTAAAGACGATGTTTCATTTATGATAAACGACGATTCGACAAATACACAAACTCTCGGAATGGGCAGACCGTACATTGCTTGCGGCGGATATGTAAACGAGGGTGATAAAATCTCTGTTTATGCCGAACTTCCGCAGGGACAGGCAGGCAGTGCGCATGTGTATGTAAATATGCTCGACCAAAATGTTTATGAACAGGGATACGCACAGATAAGCAAAGATGTTATGACAACAACCGAGCTTACAGGCTCATCTATGAAGGGCACAATAAACGCAAGCGAGGACGGACTTTTCTACACCTCTGTTCCTTATGAAGAGGGCGGCTGGACCGCATATGTTGACGGCAGAGAAGCTGAAATTACACCTGTCGGCAATGCGCTTATAGCATTCAACCTCAACAAGGGCGAGCACAGCATAGAGCTTGTGTATTATCCAAAGGGATTTAAGCCGGGCGCTGTTGCAACGGCGGTATGCCTTGCAGGATTTGTGGCAATTTGCGTTTATGTTTACATTATTAAAAAGAAAAAGGGCGGAACCGCAGCGGAAGAAATCACCCCTACCCCACCGCCTGTAAAAACTCAAAAAAGCAAAAGCCCAAAACATTAATACTTGATTTGATAAAAAGGCAGTTTCGTAAATTCGGAACTGCTTTTTTGCGTGTATTTTGGCTTATAAATATAACATTAACATTATAGATTTAAAAATTATTTAACTAAATCTGTGCGTGAAAAATAATTTTCTCAACCTTTGAAAAAAAGTTGTTACATATTGAAAAAGTTGTCGGATTATGGTACTATTTGTTTGTAAACACGAATACTCAAGGGAGATAACGAGATATGAAAGAAGAATATTCTTTAGAAAAAAAGAAAAAGCTAAGTCTTAAGAAAATCATTGTTTTTGCAGTAGCGCTGATAGTTATAGTTGTACTCACACTGACTCTTGTTGTACCCAATTTAAGCAAAGAAGAGGAAACTCAGCCTGTAATTCTTACAACTTCAACCCTGCAAAAAATTATAAATGTAAGCGAGCTTTCTACCTGCAGTGCCGTGTATAACGGAATTGCGCAGGTAAATAATCCCGACAAACCCGCTGAAGTGAACTATTATGTAGCTTACGAGGCAAAAATAAAGGCAGGCTTTGATCTTGATAAGGTTACCACCGACATAAAAGATGTTGACGGCAGTGACGGAAAGTCAAAACTTGTAATAATTAACATTCCAAAAATCAAAATAAACGAAACCGAAGTGGATATAGCTTCTCTTGATTTTATGTTCCTCAATAACAGCGCTAATACTTCAACCGTGACCGAAGAGGCTTACAAGGCGTGCAAACTTGATGTCGAAAGCGAGGCGGCAGACCAACAGGCAATTTACGATTTGGCAAAACAGAATGCAGAATCTGTAATAAAGGCGCTTGTTCAGCCTATCTTGGAGCAGGTAAACGAAGAACATCCCAACATACATTATGACCTGAAAGTGAATACGGAGGAATAAAAATGAAAAAGATACTTGCACTTGTACTTTCTGTGCTCACGATTTTAAGCTGCACCGCCTGCGGAGTAAAAGAGGCGGAAGAAACCAAAACCAATAACACCGCTCCAAAGATTTCACAGATGAAATCCATTTGCGAGCTTGCGGTTATGGAATGTTACTATCACAATGTTGCAAAATTCACCGAAAAAGATGCGTCCGGCTGGTGGCTGTGGAAAAAAGATAAGCATTTCTGGATAGAATACAACGGTAAAGTGAAACTCGGCATTGATGCATCGCTTGTAACAATGGAGATTAACGATAACGAAATCACGATTACAATGCCGCCCGCAACTGTGCAAAGCTGTACAATTTACGAATCATCACTTTCAAAGGACAGCTACATAGTAGATGCCAATTCAGCCGATATAACTGCAGAAGATGAAGTTAAGGCTTTTAACGAGGCACAGACAAAACTCGAAGAAACCGCTGCCGCCGACACAAGTTTGCTTTCGGAGGCACAAACAAGAGCGCAGACCTTGCTTGAAGATTACATAAAGAATATAGGAAATTCCGTCGGCAAGGAATATATAATAAATTGGAAATATCTAGATTCAAACGGAAATTTGACAAGCAAAACAGAAACTGCCGAAAATAAAACTGAAGAAAGTCAAGTTGAAAAAACCACAACCGCCTCAACAGAATAAGATAACCACGCAGATTTTAGTCACGGACTAATAAAGCGATATTTAAAGAATTATAGTGTAATCACAATAAAGGAAAGAACAAAAGAACGGTCTGCACGCTGCAAACCGTTCTTTAAGATTTGGTATAAATAAAATTTGTAGTTTTAATTAATAAGCAAGGCTCAATCTTCTGTCTGTTTCATTAATAATAAATGCGCAGCTGAGCGGCGGAATTGTTAATTTTCCGTTTTCGAGCTTTGTATCTAAAATAGGTGTACCGTCTGCATATCCGGGCGGTGGGTCCAGAATTCTTTCTTCATTGCTTGCATTAAACGCACAATAAAGCGATGACTTGCTGTCAAGACGGATATAGCTCAGAAAATTTTTGTCAGCCGTAACCTTTACAAAATCACCGTCCCAAAGCGGTGAGCAGGACTTTCTTAAATTACCGAGAGCCTTATGCCACTCGATAAGTTCCTTATCCTCTCTGCCCCACGGATAACAGCAACGGTTGAACGGGTCACGATAGCCCTCAAGACCTGCCTCATCACCGTAATATACGCACGGGAAACCCGGTAAAGTATACTGCATACCTACGGCAAGCTTTAAAAGTGCTATACCACGCTTACGCTGGTCGTAGCTTAACTTTTGATTTGCCTGCCACTGACGATCTCTGCCGTTGAGCGGCTCGCCTGCAATAACTGTAAGCGCACGCTCTGTATCGTGAGTTGAAAGTGAGTTCATAAGAACACGGATAACCGGACGAGGATAGTTCTCTATGACACTCATAATCTGATTCATAACATACTTGGCATCTGCGCCACGGCAGAAATCAAGGATTGCATTTCTGAACACATAGTTCATAACAGAGTCAAGCTCTTCGCCGAGCAAGAACCGTCTTCTTGCGCCGTAGCTTTCCTTGTTACTTGCGTCTTCCCATACTTCGCCTACAATAAAGCCCTCGGGATCTTCTTCCTTTACCGCTTTACGCAGATTTTCCATAAACTCGTCGGGAAGTTCATCGGCAACATCAAGACGCCAGCCCGAATTTCCGTAACGCATATAGGTTCTTACGATACCGTCTTTGCCGTTGATATATTCATTGAACTTCGGGTCGGTTTCGTTTACCTCCGGCAAGGTGTAAAATCCCCACCATGAGTGGTAATCATTCGGCCAATTGTTAAACTTATACCAGCTGTAATACGGAGAATTTTGATCTCTGTAAGCGCCTGTATGCTCGCCGTATCTGCCGTTTCTGTTAAAATACTTACTGTCAGAACCTGTATGAGAGTAAACACCGTCGTTAATTACATGGATTCCTCTCTTTTTAGCCTCTGCACAAAGATTTATGAAATCCTCGTTTGTACCGAGGATAGGGTCAACCTTTGAATAGTCGCCTGTATCGTAACGGTGGTTTGAGTATGCCTCACTGATAGGATTAAGATAAATACAACTTACACCCAACTCCTCAAGGTAGTCGAGTTTTTGAGTAATACCCTTTAAATCACCCATAAAGAAATCGCTGTTTGTAATTTCGCCGTTCTCGTTAGGCCACCACTGTGGGAGTGCATACCAATCTGTATTGCGCTGAAAATCTGTACGGGTAAGGTTCTTTTCTTCGCCGCTGAAATTAAATCTGTCAGGCAAAATCTGATACATTACACCGCCAACAGGCCACTTTGGAGTTGTAAAACCCTTTTTGTAGCAGGTAAGCTGCCAACTTCTGCCCGGTGAAGTTTCTATGGTGCTGATATTATACGGATCAGACGGTACAATATATCTGAGACCGTATTTTGTTTGAAGTTTAAAGCCATACCAGTACAGACCGATTTTGTTAGGAGTAAAGTCAGCCTCCCAGATTTCAGTAGCGTCATCAAATGTGCCGCACCAGAAAAAGCCGAAGTATTCCCAGTTGTAATCGTAGTCATACTTTACTGCCAAATCCGCTCTCTGAGTGTGGAGATCTCTTGGCAAAAGTATTCTTAAATGTATGGTTGTTCCCTCTTCTACCGCACCGAAAGGTGTACGATAGTAAATTTTTTGTGAATCAAAAGGAACTGGCATATAATCACTTCCCTGTAAAATAATATTCCGCAAAAGGCTTTTTGATATGTAATATTAATAAACTGTTATTAATTACTATCAAAAAAAGCAATATTATCATTAGTAAAACAATGCGAAATCGACAAAACTCTACCGTTTTGTCGCACATACTATATATTAACACAAGAGTTAGCAGTTTACAATATAATTGACAAAAAACAACAAAAAACCGACATATAAGGATAATTATGTCAAAATTAGATTACAACTTTAACATAATTCTTTAATAACGCATCTTTTTATATTATAATTTAGTGTGGATTATAATTTATTGTAAAAAACTCTGTTATTTTGCAGGCAGAGTCTGAATATGGAGAGGTGCTGTAATGAATACTAAAAGAAAAGTCAGCGTGCAGATTGAGGGCAGGAGCTATGCGCTGATTACTGCAGATGACGAAAAATATGTGCAAGGCGTTGCCGATGATGTTATAGCACAAATCAAGAAAATTGTAACATCAACAAATCACCTTGACACAAGAGATTGCGCTATATTGGCGGCACTTAATTTTTGCGATGACCGCAACAAGGCTTTGCGCAATAAAAAAGAGTGCATTTCAAAGGCAGATAAGATTATTCGTCAAACAAATGACCTTAATAAGCAGTGTTCGGAGTACAAAACCCGACTTGCAGAGGTTATTAACGAAAACACTGCACTTACCCGCAAATATAAAAGACTTGAAAAGGAAAACGAACAATTGAGAAACGCTCTGCAAAAGGCGGTTAATTCTGCGCAGGCAGAGGAAAACGAGGGCGAAGATGATGAGGAAAGCGATGAAATCATCCGCAAAATGCGCCAACAGCAGATCTCGCTTTTTGATTAATTATTTGATTGATTACAATAATGGTTATGGAAAATAAAATTGAAATTCTTGCGCCTGCAGGCAGTATGGACAGTGTTATTGCTGCCGTACGAAGCGGAGCAGACGCTGTTTATCTGGGCGAAAAGGAATTTTCCGCCCGTTCTTCTGCGCATAATTTTGACGAAAACGAGCTTAAAGAGGCGGTTCGTTACTGCCATATTCATTCGGTAAAGGTGTATGTCACCTTAAACACAATTGTTTTTGACGATGAAATGCAAAGGCTTAAAGAGGCTGTGCTGATTGCCGCAAGAGCAGATGTTGACGCACTTATTGTACAGAATATGGGTGTCGCACGCCTTGCCCGTCAGCTTGTGCCGTCAATGCACCTGCACGCATCCACACAAATGAGCGTTCACTCGTACCTCGGTGTAAAGGCTCTTTATGAAATGGGCTTTGAACGGGTTGTGGTTTCAAGGGAAATGAGCAAAAAAGAACTTGAAAAAGCCGCCGAAATCCCCGTTGAACTCGAAGTATTTGTACACGGTGCGCTTTGTATGTGCGTTTCGGGACAATGCTACTTCAGCGCAATGCTCGGCTCAAGGAGCGGAAACCGAGGTGCTTGCGCCCAGCCGTGCCGTCTGCCGTTTTCGGTAGGAAAGGTTAAGGACGGTCACGCACTAAGCCTTAAAGACAACAGCATTATACCATATATTACGCAGCTGCAGGAAATGGGTGTAGCCTCTGCTAAAATTGAGGGAAGAATGAAACGCCCCGAGTATGTGTCTGCCGCTGTGCGTGCCTGCAAAGAACAGCGTGACAACGGATTTATAAGCGACGATACGGCAGAAATTTTGAAAAATGTTTTTTCACGAACAGGATTTACCGACGGTTATTATACAGGCAAAACAGGCTATGAAATGTTCGGATACCGCAGAAAAAACGATGTTGTATCGGCAGACGAAAAACTTTTTTCAAAAATCCGTCAAAGCTACAAGGACGAGCTTTCCGATATTGCAATAAACGGTACATTCACGGCGAAAATCGGCGAAAATCCGACCCTTGAAATCACGGACGGAACGCATAATATAAAAGTTACTTCCGAATTTGTCTGTCAAAAAGCAGAGAAGGTTGCGCTTGACAAGACAAAATGCGAAACCCAGCTTAAAAAGACGGGCTCAACGGCATATTTTTTTGAAAGCTTGAGTATAAATACAGAGGACAGCCTCTCGTTACCGCTTTCTGTTTTGAATGCGATGCGCAGAGAGGCACTTGCTCAACTTGACGATTTAAGGGCAAAGCGGCATAACTACAAAATAAATGATATTGAAATTACAGCACCCGACACTTCCTGTGTGCCAAAAGGCAACGGAATAAGGGCAAGAATGACTACCGCAAAGTTTTCACCCGCTTTCAACGCCTGCGAACTTATTTATGTTCCTATTTATACCGATAACGAAAAGCTGAAATCGCTTATGGCTGACGGCTGCAATATAGGTGTGGAAATTCCGAGAGGACTTTTTAAAAACGAAGAAAGAATAGCAAAAAGGCTAAGCGAGGTAAAACAGCTTGGTATAAATGACGCACTCTGCGGAAATCTTGCCGCCGTGTATATGGCAAAAAGCGAAAATATGCGTGTACACGGAAGTTTCGGACTTAACCTTGTAAACACATATGACCTGCTCTGGGCGGAGGAATACGGACTTGAGGATGTTGAACTCAGTTTTGAACTTACTTTTGAGCGAATAAACCGCCTGGGCGGCACAATCAAGAGGGGCATTATCACCTACGGATATCTTCCTCTTATGCTTACGGTAAACTGCCCCGCAAAGAGCGAAAACATTTCTTGCAAAACTTGCAAAAACAACTCAAAAATGACGGACAGAAAGGGTGAGAAATTCCCGCTGAAATGTGACGGAATTTGTACCGAAGTGCTGAACTGTGTACCCCTTTATATACCCCAAAATGAGTTTTCAACACTTTCAACATCTTTTTATTCACTTCGTTTAACTGTTGAAAACTATGTTGAAAATGTGGAAAGTATATGCGAATTTACGCAAAATCCGATGTTAAAAGTCAAATCAACAAGAGGTTTATATCTAAGGGGTGTTAAATAGCATTGTTAAAACAATGTTAATGTTAATAACTCTGTTTAAATTGTTTAAAAGAATTAAATTAATGCCTTGTTACAAAAATTACAGGTTTTTAATATTCTAATAAAACATTATTAAAATTCAGTAAATTTTTCTTTTGCAAGGAATTTAAAAAAATCCTGCAAAACAAGATTACAAATGCAACTTAATTTGAAAGGACAGTTATGGATTTAAAGATAAAAAAAGTAAAAGATAACGCAAAAATTCCCAAAATCGCAACAAGCGGTGCCGCCGGTATGGATTTATATGCCTGCATTACCGAAAAAATCACCGTTGAGCCGCAGAAGATTGCGGTTATTCCCACGGGTATAGCAATCGAGTTGCCCAACCCGTCGGTTGCCGCATTTGTTTACGCCAGGAGCGGGCTCGGCATCAAGCACGGAATCTGCCTTGCCAACGGCGTTGGCGTGATTGACAGCGACTACAGGGGCGAAATCTGCGTCGGTCTTTGCAATGTTTCGGATAAACCTTACACCGTCGAGCCGTTTGAAAGAGTGGCACAAATGGTGATTGCACCTGTAATCGTCCCAACCGTTACAGAAGTCAGCGAACTTTCCGATACAGAGCGTGGCGAGGGCGGTTTCGGCTCTACAGGCACAAAATAATAAAATAAAATAAAAACCTGCTCTCATCTATTTTAAAGCAAGAGCAGAATTTAAGGAGGATATTTATGTCAGATTTTAAGAAAATTAATCCGTCAGACATCAACGAAAGTGTTTTTGATCTTATCGGCAAGGATTGGGCGCTTGTAACAAGCGGAAATTCCGATAAATTTAACACAATGACAATCAGCTGGGGCGGCGCAGGCATTATGTGGGGCAAGCCTGTTGCGTTTACATTTATTCGTCCGCAGAGATATACATTTGAATTTATTGAGAATAACGGTTACTACACAATGAGCTTTTTTGACGAAAAATACCGTGACGCACTCAAGCTTTGCGGTTCAAAGAGCGGCAGAGATATTGACAAAGTTGCCGAAACAGGTCTTACACCTGCTTTTACAGAGGACGGTATTCCATACTTTGCAGAGGCTAAACTTGTACTTGTATGTAAAAAGATGTACGCACAATTTTTGAACGGCGATAGCATTGTTGATAACGACGCTGTAGATAAGTGGTACGACAACGACTTCCATAAAATGTATATCAGCGAAATCGTTGAGGTTTTGACAAAATAATATAATTATTTGCAATAATTAATCTATAAACAACAGGCAGGTGTAATAGTACATCTGCCTGTTGTTTTGTGTTGTATTTACAGTCAATAAAATGCTCTGCCGGGCCTTTAAAAAGGCTTGACCTAAATTTAAATTTTTTAATCTAAACCTAATCCGCATAATTCCCCCAAAAATTGAAAAGCACCGTGCTGATGATGATTACACGGTGCTTTCCTGTTCTTAAAAAAATGAGGGGTACAATTACGGGCCGAGTGCCCGTATTGAGGAGGGTAGAACAATATACTCGGCGGTTGCGGTTCCGCCTTTTGAGTACAGTTATATTAAACTATATTTATTTGAAAATCATGTGAAGTCAATATGAAAACCTATTGAAAAAAATATTTTTCAAAACATAAAACAAATGTTTGATTTTTCAGAGAAAATATGTTATAATATTATAGGCCGTAAATAGTTTGTTACAAATCGGCACTTTTGCAATTTGTGAGGTTACTATGAAACCATTAAGCAAGAGCCAGCAGGCTATATTTAATTTTTTAAAACAGTGTGCAGATGAAGGCAGAACTCCGTCTGTGCGTGAAATATGCGAGGCTACGGGGTTAAAATCAACTTCAACTGTTCATCATCACCTAAGCGCACTCGAAGAAAAAGGACTTATTGAGCGTGAGCACGGTTTAAACCGCTGCATACGCATCGCAGGTGAAGAGCGCAGTGTAAATGTCCCTCTTGTGGGCAGTGTTGCGGCAGGTTATCCTATCCTTGCCGTTGAAGAAATCGAAACATACATACCTATTCCCGAAAGTCTTAGCCGTGGCAGAGAACTTTTTGCACTGCATGTAAAAGGCGAAAGTATGATAAAAGCAGGTATTTTTGACGGTGACATTGTAATTGTAAACCGCACACCTGTTGCGTCCAACGGCGAAATAGTAGTTGCCCTTATCGGCGACGAGGCAACGGTTAAACGATTTTATAAGGAAAACGGTCATTTCAGATTACAGCCTGAAAATGACGATTTTGAACCGATTATCGCAGATGAAGTCGCTATTCTGGGTAAAGTTATTTCATTAATCAGATATTTTTAATTTGCCCTCAAACAGCAAAATAAAAAATGTTTACTAACAAAAATTCCGGTACATTAAGGTTTAGCGGAATCCTTTGTCAAGCAATTATAAAAGGTGGTGGGTGTGGGCAAGCCCGCAAATACTTTCCGTTTATGCAATCTGACGATAGGTGCTGTAAAAAACAGCATATCAAAAAGCCGAGATTCACGAAAAAGTGAGCCTCGGTGATTTTTTTGCTTGCATTCTTGAAATTGTATAAAAATATGATATTAAAATATGAAGAATGTTAAAAATGTTTAAAATTTGGGCATAACTCGAAAAGGTGCAAAACCAAGCACCTTTATGTAGAAAACTTTTTAGTTTTATGTACCTTGTTGATATGGTTTTTCGTTGATAGTAAATTATATCACAAAAATGACTGCATTCCTACCTTTCGGTTAGAATGCAGTCGTTTTTTTATTTAGGCTGTTTTTTACAGCTCCTTTAAATGCCGTTTAAAATCGTTTAATTTGCGTTTTAATGAATTGGTGGTGTAACTTTACATTTTAAATAATAAAGCTGATATAAAGCAAATAAAGTAAAGTCAAATGTTATTGTGTTTCTGATAAAGTATTTCATCGCAAATTGAAATAGTAAGTTGAAACAATTTTTAACTCATAGGCTTTGTCAAGAAAAGTGTGTAAGTTTTTTAAAAATCATAAAAACGCATATTGTTAAATGAAGATGAAACAATAAAAAAGAATATCCATAGAAACGATTTCGTAGTAGAATTAAGTTACCACAACAAAAATCCGAAAGGAAACCGTCACTATGGATCCACTTAAGTTTATTTTCTGTACTGTCGGCGCTGTTTACGGAAAATCTTGTTGCGCCAATCATACAATCCTTTGAAAAATTACCGTATGTGCTCGGGTTACTGCTTTTATTGGTTTCATTATCCCGGGTGAGCACACTGTCAAGCGGAGTGAGAGTTGAAGTTTCGGTAATGTAAATTTTTCTCGGATTCTGCATTCTCATATAAAGGTCAAAGCAAAGGTAATCAACACCGGGAGTTGCCTGCGACCAATCGACATCTTCGTTGGGCTGTGCCGACTTATTCATAGCATACCTGCTTATTCTCCGCAGAAATATATGCCGATAATTCCCGTTGACTGTATTCTTCTGTTTTGAGAAACAGTTACTTTGCAATCAGCTGTTTCTTTGATTTTACCTGCAATCTCGTCGGCAACCTCACTTCCAACGCCTGCAAAGCTGATAAATACAGGCTGTCCCTCAACACCGCCGAATGAAGAAACAGTGTCGCCGATAGCTACATCGTATCTTGTAACGCCTGCATAAAGTTTTAAGAGTTTTGCGGAACCGTGGGTGTACATTGTGAGTGTAATACCCTTTGGTGTGGGCGCAATCATAATTGCTCTGATTGCCGCTGTTGCCGATACAAGGTGGTCGGCAAAGTCTGTTCTGCCCTCAGATGCGTATTTTTCGGCAAGCATTGCCATAAGTCCTACCGAACCTGCCGCATAAGCCGCCTCGAATACCTCTTTTTTCTTCTTAAAGAGCTTATTTTCGCCCTTTGCCTCTGCAATTTTTTCTTTTGCTGTTTTTTCAGCCTGACGAACTTCGTCTTTAGCTTTCTTTTTAACATCAGCTATAGTATCGTTCATCTTCTTGGTGGTTTCTTTTTCAAAATCAGCCATTCGCTTTTCGGATTCTTTGGTAATGGTCTTGATTTCTTTGGCGTGGTTATCGTTAAGTTCTTTTACATTCTTAGCGTTTTCCGCATTAATATCGGCAATCTGCTTTTCGTAATTCTTAATCTGAGAGGTGTAATCCGCTTTCATGGAAGTAAGCTGTCCCTCGTAATCGGATTTCAAATTAGCTGTTGCGGTTGCGTTTTCTTTATTAATAGTATCAATTCTGTTTTCATAATCGCTCTTAAGCTGTGCAACCTCGTTGCTGTGGTTAGTATTTAACTCGGCAATCTTATTTGCATTATCTGTGTTGAGCTTTGTTACATATTCGTTGTGAGCGGTCTGTGCGTCGTCAAATTCTTTCTGCTTTGCACTAAGTCGGTTTGCAAAATTTTCTTCCGCAATTCTTGTTTTTTCGGCAAAGTCGGCATTCATCTGCTCTACCTGCTTTGCGTGACTTTCTCTTTCGTTTTCAAGAGCAGCGATTTTGCCCTCCTGTGTCTTTATAATGTTTGCCTGCTCCTCAATCTTTTGCTTTTGCTCTGCGATTTTCTGCTTAAGTTCCGTAATCTCCGCAGTAAGTTTTTCAATTTCTTCTTTGCGCACTGCCTCTGTCTGTGCCTCAAGTACCATTTCCTTTACCTTTTCGGGGCGGTCAGCCTCTTCTTTGGCAAGGGCATTTTCTTCTTCGTACTTTTCCTGCAGCATTTTTCTGAGTGCGGGGTTAGTGGTAATCGACATCATAAAATGCTGAAATTCCATAGCAAGATATACATCTTCCTTGTTCTCGTCAGTCATCTTACCGTTGAACTCTTCGCCTACGAGTTCAAAGCCCTGCTTTTTGTATGTATCAAGGAAGCTCCACAACTCTACTGCCTTTTTAAAGTTAGGGTTTTCCTTGAGCAGGTTAGTCTGTGTGAGCGGTGGTTTTACCTGCGGTTCTTTTGCAATCTCCTTCATAAGCGGAGTTGCAAGACACTCGTTAAGTCCCTGACGAATTCTGCGGATACGGTCAAAATCTGAAAGCGACTCAATATCCTCTACATCAAGGTCTTCTGCAAGTGATTCGTGGTTTTCGTTTACATAATTAACGCTGAAATCAAGCTTTTGCTGATTAAGCTCAAGGTGACGGTTCATTGTTATATTATTGTAAGAATCGTTAGGTACATCTTTCATTTTTGAATATTTGTCATCAACAAACATAAGCGCCTTGTGAATAAGTGTCAAAAGCACACGATTTTCGTAAATAGCAAAACCCTCCTCACGCTCAACCGTAAGAATTTTCTTTGCCTTTTTAATGCGAACAACATTTTCTGCCTGTTTGATAAATCTGCGCTGTTCGTCAATTGCTTTTTGAATATACGGCAGGGTTTCTTCGATTGCGATAACCCAATCCATATCAATTACTTTTTCATTAGTTTTGCCGAATATAGAATCTTTGCCCTCGTCCCCGTCTTTGAGAGCCTCTTCTATATAATTGTGAGTAAAATCCGATTTCAGCATATCCTGCATATATTTGTAAGATCTGTAATACTTACTAAAATCCACCATTTTAGACACTCCTTATAATTTTATTTTAGCGTAACAAAAGCCATTATATATAGTTTATCAGCAAAAATGAACAATGTCAATAAATCAGCTAAAGGGCAAACAAAGTTCGCCCTTATTTTGCAAATTATACAAGCTTTTTGAGCATCTTTAAGTAGTCTTTACATTCGTTCATATTTTCTTCACCGAACAGCTCGTCAAGATAAGCAAGCAAGCCGTCAATTTCATCTCTTATATAAGAGAGATTAAGCGCCTCAAACTTTCTGAAAACTTTGCGGGCAAGAACATAATCAAGTCCGTCGATTTCTGTACCGTAGTTTTCCATACCTACATTAAGCTGTGCGCTTACTGAAATGCTTAAATTGAGGTTATCTACACCGGCAAAAGTATTTACGCTGAATCACGCAACCGTTGTGGTAACCATAGAGAGCAAAGTGATGACAGTTATAAAGATTATCAAGCGTTTACGCTTATGACGGGAGATATTTTCGGCCATCATACGCTCAACAGCTTTACCCAAAAAACTCATCACTCACTCCCCCTCTCTTGTAATTTTCCGCATTCACAAAACAGTTTGTTTGTAAACATTACTACATTTTTTCTATAAGCCACTATATTATTTTAATACTTTTGGCACACCATTTCAACGGAAATATCAATATTAGAATAACTTTTGTATAGTTGCACTAACAAAACAGCAAAAGTTCGGTATTTTGAATAGTTTATATTTTTACGGATTATATCTTTTTATTATTCTATCTGTTTATAAATGACAATAAAAACAAAAAAACTTCCTTGTAAAAAGGAAGTTTTTTTGATAAAATATAAAAAAAGACAAAAATTGAATTTTTCTGAGATTTTAAATAAATATTATAAATCTTTAATCGATGTGAATTTTATATTCACATTATATTTTTGGAATAAAGAAGATTTAATTTTGTTTCTGCACGATTTTGTACTCGTCATAGAGCCTGAAATAATGGCATTGTTCGGTATTGCCTGTCAAAAACTTTTCCATTTCGTCTTCATCAAGACTCAAAGAACAGTAGTCACCGTACTCGTCATCTTCCACAAAATATGTGCATTGGTCACAACGATCAGCCATTGTTGTCACCGTCCCTTAAAAAGCCGTACTTATCATAGGTATATTCTTTATAGTTGTCTATCTGCTCAAAAACCTCTTGTTCGGTATTTGCTACGGTAAAGAGTTTAAGACAATCGTCACTCATAAAGCCCTCTGATACGGACTTTTTCATCATATTTATGAGTGAATCGTAATATCCGTTTACATTGTACATAACAATCGGCTTTCTGTGCTGACTAAGCTGTTTGAGAGTAAGCACTTCAAAAAATTCTTCAAAAGTGCCGATACCGCCTGCGCAAATTACAAAAGCGTCCGCACGGTCTTCCATTACACCTTTACGCTCACGCATTGTGTCCGTAAAAACAAGTTCTGTGCACTTGTCGTAAAGAACATTGTCTTTCTTGAAAAATTCAGGCGCTACACCTATAAGTTCACCTTTTTCAGAGGTTACGCCCCTTGCGGTCGCACCCATTACACCGTATTTTCCTGCGCCGTAAATTACGGCATCGCCACGGTTTGCAATCGCTCTGCCCAGACTTTCGGCGGTATCTATATAAATTTTCTCTATCTGCTCGCTTGAAGCACCGAATACGCAAATTTTCATTTTATTTATCCTTTCATAATATAAAATCTTAAAAACAATTATAAGCAATATAAGGTTTATTTTCTGACCTTATTATACAATATTAAAATATAAAGTCAACATACATCTTGTAAAGGAAGTGTTTTTTTATGGCTGAGTCGTCTGCCAAATTAAAGAAAAAACAAGTTGATCCCTTAAAACGAACAGTATTCAGTCTTGCACTGCCGATATTTTTTCAGTCACTGCTCGGACTTTCGCTCGGCTACATTGACACTATTATGCTGTCAAACTACAATGACATTGCAGTCGGTGCAATAGGCAATGCAAACTCTATTCTCGGATTTTTAAACCTTGCGTTCAACATTATATCGAGTGCAACGGGCGTTATTGTAAGCCAATACCTCGGCGCAAAGCAATTTGAAAAAATGAATAAAATCTACACGGTTGCAATTTCATTTAACCTTGCGCTAAGCGTGGTAATAAGTCTTATTGTATTTTTGTTCAGCGAACCCCTACTTATTATTATGCAGGTACCTGCCGAAATGATACCTGACGCCAATATGTATATGAAAATAGTCGGCGGTACAATATTTACACAGGCGGTCTTCAATGCTTTTTCATCAATATTTATGAGCCACGGCAAAACGGGATTCGGAATGTTTGTATCCCTCGGTATGAATATTGTAAATATCGTGGGTAACTACTGTTTCCTTTACGGCCCGCTTTCTTTTCTTGACCTTGGCACAGAGGGTGTTGCGATTTCTACATGCTTAAGCCGTATTTTTGCGCTTGTAGCCGCAATTATTTACTTCTATAAGGTTATTCAAGGCAGACTCGGTATTAAATACCTCCGTCCGTTCCCTATAAATATTCTTAAAGAATTGTTAAAACTCGGAATCCCGACCGCAGGCGAAAACATAAGCTATAACTTTTCACAGCTTGTGCTGCAGGCACTTATCAACACAATGGGAATGGTCGCAATTAACGCACGAATTTACGCAAATATGATGTGTACTTTTACATATATGTTTGCTTATTCCGCTGCCATTGCAACGCAGATAATTGTAGGACACAGCGTTGGCGCAAACGACTACGACTTTGCATATAAAAGAGTTATGAAAACGCTAAGAATCGGTATGATAGTTTCGATTTCCATTGCCGTTATTAACTGGCTTGTATCGGGATATACTTTCAAAGCATTTTCAGACGATATGGCAGTTGTCGAGCTTGCTTCAAATATGATGTTCATTTCGATTTTCCTTGAAATAGGCAGAACAACAAACATTGTAATCATTAACTCCATGAAAGCCGCAGGCGATGTAAAATTCCCGACAATACTTGCAATCTTCTCAATGTGGGGCATAAGCGTACTGCTTGCGTATGTGCTCGGAATTGTAATGAATATGGGACTTGCAGGCGTATGGATAGGTATGGCGTGCGATGAAATATTCAGAGGAATTATTGTGTTTATCCGTTGGCAGAGAGGCACTTGGAAAGGCAAAAGAATCGTATCTTCCGCCGCATAAGTTTTATTTAAAATTGCATATTATAATCAGTCCTGTAAGGCTTTAATGCTTTGCAGGACTTTTTGTATGATTTTTTGGATTTTTATTAAAGGTTGACCAAACTTTCAGAACAAAACCTTATTATTTAACGAAACCCACTCTTCGACAAATCCTGATAACCAAACAAAAAGTATTGACAAACAATTTTGTTTCTTATTATAATAAATAGGCAGAAAATTCTGAATATATCAAAAATAAGGAATATAGGAATAATATGAACGAATTTAAATTTTACGGTGAAGAAAACACGGAAAACGATGATGCCGTGCAGTTACGGGAACAACAGGCAGAAAAAGAGGCAGAAAAAGAAAGAAAATACAAAAAACACTCTGTTTTGGACAACACGGCTTTATTTCTGTTTATCGTGTTAATTGCGGAAAATACGATACTCTTTGCAACAAGAATATTTTTCCAAGAAGAAATGTATGCAAAAGCTATGCCTTTTTTTATGGAACTGTTTATACTTGTTCTGGGCGCAGGCATTTTTTCGGCATACAGATATATTTACCACTCGCTCACAATAACTAATATGAAAGCAATAATCATTACGGAGGCTGTTCTGATAATCGGCGAATTTATTGTATACAGCTTTTGCGTCCCCGTACTGCTGTGGTTTTTGATTGCTTTAAGCGTCGCTTTCATTATATATGCGGTAAAGTATTTGAATTGCAATATATTTATACGGCTTGCTATGTGCCTTGTGCCTATTGCAGTGCTTTTGGTGTGCAATATCATTTGTTTAAGAAGTTTTGAATTTACTCCACGGTATGTTTATATATCAACTTCGGGTTATAGCGACAAAACAAACGATGAAAGTAACTTTTATTATAAAGAACCAATCAACACAGTATATGCTGATGCTATTGACAAATATGTGTACTCCGACGACTTGAAGGACAACGCAATAGACGAAATAATAAACCTTACAGATGCGGTTTCCGGTACATTAATGGGAATACGCAGTACCAAAGATACATATGACAGCTTAAACTATTTAAATGAGATATACAGCAAAGTTATGCCTATGGGTGATGTAATTAATGTTGACAACAGATATAACGACGAATTTTTTAAAAAATATTCGTTATACTTATGTGCGATAGAGTTAGACAACAAAGACGATACCGTGGTATGTACAAATATGTACTACTCCGAAAGATATACAAGCCCCCACATAACTTACTGCCGCAGTAAAGAAAACAGCGAAGATAACGAAAAAGCCGTATGCATTATTATTTATGAAGTGCCCGTTGATGTTGAAGCAAAAGTTTATACAAAACTCGGAGGCTTTTCGGAGAAAACCGCACAAATCAGATACCGCTGACACAACGGTGTGCATAAATTATTACAACGATATTGACTTTTACAGCAGATAATAATAAAATTAATATGTTGAGGAAAAACCGCCTCAAAATTAAATTTGGAGTAATTTTGCAATGAAAAAAATTTTTACTAAGTCGATTATAACCACACTTGTATGTTCAATGCTTGTCGTAACTGCGGCCGGTTGTTCAAACGGCACAAATGCCGAATCGAGTAGCAGTACACCGACAGAAACTCAAGCGACACAGGCACAGACAACCGCACCCGAAGGAGTGAATTTCAGCCTTGATGCTCTGCATGCACCGCTGAAAAATCCGGCAGACCCATTTGCCGGATATTGGAGAATAGCGGAAGGCGCAGGCTCTAAACTTGAAAGTTTTACTTTTTTGTTTAACGGTAAAGGCGGAGCATCGATTATTGTGGGAAATATGGGATATTGCGGCAAATATTCGGTCGGCACTGACGAAAGTACAGGCGAAGAAACCTTTAAATGTCAGCTTTTGTTCGGCATTAACGGCGAGTATTCATATACAGTTGCCGAGGACGGCAAAAAAATTACAATTACAAATAACGGTGAAGATTCAGTGCTTGAAAAGGTGGATAATCCGACCTTTGTTCCAAGCGCACCCGAAAATCCGCAGATAGACGAAAAACTTGTAGGCGCATGGGACAGCGGAACAGGACTTTACTATTACTTTGGCGAGGACGGCAGAATGTACTGCAACTCCTACGGCACAACATTTACATATTTCACATACAATACAAAACTCAATAAGGTGACAGCCGTTTATGATATGGACGGCGAGCAGACAGACACATATGATTATACCTTTGACGGCAATGACCTTGTGTTTGACGGAATGAAATATACACAAATAACACCTGAAAAAATGCTCTCTGCAATACAGTCATATTGATAATCGAATATTTAAAGACCGCTATTTTGATGATAGCGGTCTTTTTTGTATGTTTATTAAATTACAGATTTTGAAAAGCATCAAAATTCCTGCCAAACAATTATAAAAGTTTGGTCAACCTTTTAAAGGTTTGACCTAAATTTTTAAATTTATTAGTTTGACTATTCGCTAAACCAAACTCACACCAATCTGAAAGTAATACTCGGGAAATTATCTTCCCCGCCGCAATTGCCGTTATTGTAAGAAATTCTGATTTTTTCGCTTTGAACACTTCCGTCCGTAAACTGCACGCTTACATCAATCTCTGCCCCGTCAACAATTTTTGAAAGTATGCTGTTATTTATATTTTCCATCTTTGTTTCAAGAGCATTTTCCTCATCTGTAACTTGAATTTCTCCGTCATCACTCATACAATTTTTCGCTCTCATACTTAAAAGTTCACTGTCAAGTCGGTAATATTCGTCTACCCAATTGTCAATTTCACTGTCTGTTCTGTCGGTTTCAACCATAAGATTTATCGCTTTATCAAGTTTTATCTCCTGTTCGTTTTCACTCGGGTTTTTTACCGTAAATGTAAATCCGTCACAAAACTCCCCATATAAACCGTCCGAATGTTCTTTAAATTCCGCTTTTGTATATTGTGAATTATCAAGACTTCCGTAATTTGAAAAATCTCCGATTTCGGCTATGGCTATACCGTTATAATAATTATAACTATTGCCGTCTTCTGCATCTTCCGTATTTTCATTATCGTTTATATATGAATTTATAAGAAAATAAATTCCTTTTTGTTTTGAATTAAATGTCACGCTCTCAATATTTTTTCCGCTGATTTTAAGGTTTGTAAGTTCAAAATCATTAAAATAATCGGTTTTTCCCTGTGCGTTTCGATAAATCGTGTCATCATTATTAAAATCTTTCAATAAATATTGACTTCCGTTGACCGATGAAAATACACCTATTTCAGACTTGTCCTCAATTTCGGCGGCGTTTGCCGTTATTGTAAAAATATTTTTATTTGAGGAAATTCGCTCTGTATTCGGTTTAAAAAATCCTGCATATATTGCAACAAATACAAACACTGCGGCTATTGCTGCCGCTGTTCCTGTTTTCAAATTGAAAACTTTGTGCGATACATTGTTTTGTTTATATTGTTTTTCGGTATCACGCATTACTTTTATCAATTCAGCTTTCTGCTTTTCGCTAAGTTTAATATTTTTCACATTATTTTTATATACTTCCGCATTAAAATCTTTTTTATCAGTCATATGATTGCTCCCTTTCAATAATTTCTCTAAGTTGTTTTCTGCCCCTTGCAAGTCTTGATTTAACCGTTGATTGTGTTACATTCAGTATTTTTGAAATCTCACTGATTTTTAAATCTTCATAATAAAACAAATAAATCGCAACGCTGTACTTTGGCGGCAATTGCATAACGAATTGAAAAATTGCTTTATCAAAAGTATTATCCGACACACCCTGTTCTCTTGCCTCGGCAAGCGGTACGCAATGGCGAACATATGCCGATGTTTTGCAGCTTTTGGCGCAATTTACGGCAACACGCAAAAGCCATGCTTTCAGATGACTGCGGTCTTTGATTTTATGTTTGTTTTTAATTAATCTTATAAAAACTTCCTGACACACATCAAATGCGTCAGCACTGTTTTTTGTTATGTTCAAAGCCACCCTGTAAATCGTATCGGAATATTCATTTACGACATCTGTAACAAAATCATCGTTGTTTAAATCATTCATTATTTCACCACCTTTGTATATAACACTTTTTTAATTATAAAAAGGTTGCAAAAATATTTTTATTTTAATGGGAATTTATTGAAAGTTGGGAAAATTATGGTTTAACACAGTGTTTAAGGCAAATAATTTAAAAATTCAGGTCAAGGCTTTTCAAAGGTTGACCAAACTTTTATAATTTTTACGAAATACTCTGCTAAACCCTAATTATTAACTTTATTCCAAAATTCAAACAGACCATTTAAACACCATACAAAAATAATCACCACCCCTAACAGGTGATGATTAAAAATTATTATAAAATTTGTTAGTGATATTGCAGCTTTTAATTTTCGGATACAGATTCATCAAGAACGGTTTTATCATATTCTTTTTCCGATATTACAGAACCGTCGCTGTTACAAAACCTTAATACCACAATCGGATTTTCTTCCTTTACATTGCCTACAAGCTGCTCCATCAACGGCTTTACGGTCGATTTCATTTCTTCAAACTTTTCGTCAAACGCTTTCTTTATCTGCGGCAATGCCTCATCGCCTACAGTTTCAAGATATTTGTACTCGTAAACAAATTTGTTATCCTCCGCATAGCAATCAAAATCATACATACACTCATATGATTTTTTCATACTGTCTATGGCCTTTTGGGTTTCTTCTGCTTTTATATAGTCCTCTATGCTCGCAAAACTTTTTTCATCACCGCTGTTCTGTGCGGATATTTGCGTAGTTTCGGTTTTACTGCTTTTTGTTTCAGAATTATTTGTGCAGGCAACAAATATCAATGCTGTAGCAATGCAAATGAATATTGCAAAAAATCGTTTCATAAAAAACTCCCTGTTGTTTTATAATATTTTCATTTTATCATAAAAAGTTATATAAAACAACAATCACCACCCATAAAAGGTGGTGAGCTGACAACTTTTCACTTATACCGATTTCTCATCGTTTGAATTAACATCTGATGTTGTTTCCTCAAGAATTGACTTATCAAATGATTTTTCTGTGATTACAGAACCGTCATTATTTACATACTTTACAGAAATAATCGGATTTTCAATATCTACATACTCTAAAAGTTCTTCCATAAGATCAGAATAAATGCAATAAAAATACACATTTTACAAACCGCTAAGCAATATTTTGAAAGTATAACTATATCATACAAAATTGTATATTTTTTATTGGTAATAATGATATGTAAATTTTGATACTATTATAATGTACAAACAAATTTTATTGTGTTTGCCAAGCAATTATAAAAGTTTGGTCAACATTTTCAAAGGTTGTAGGTATGGGCAAAGCCCACAAATACTTTTTACTAACGCTGTTGTGTTCAAGCCGGCAAACAGCGAAGCAGTTTGTGTCTGATAAACTATATAATATCGGAAGATATTATGAGCTTTGCTTAACTCGTGTGCTAAACAATAATCTGCTCCAGCTTTTAATAAAGCAGCAATATAAGCTACCTAAAAATTCAAAAATAAAGTACAGTAAAACTTCCACGCACAAAAGGCAAACAAAAAAGCACTACCGAAGTAGTGCTGTAATCTCAAAACTCACCTTAAAGGTGTATATTAAAGGGAGTACCCTGAAAACTGAATAAAGATTAAGCAAAGTGAGATAAGCAATATTGTAAATACTTTAATAAGCTGACCAAAAGACTCTTGTGGTCAAGCCCTCGACCTATTAGTACTGCCAAGCTAAATGCCTCACGACACTTACACACGCAGCCTATCAACCT